>NZ_JACAPW010000001.1:379046-484892 GCF_013385495.1 Pseudomonas sp. F8002
ATTTTGCTTCTAAACACTCAAGTCGGCCGGTAAGAGCGGAACCAATATCAGCCGTTACCTAAAAAATGGATAAACACACTCATTCGGCTCCACATGTCAGGCGTGCATGCGAACCCACACGCTGACCAAAATCGTAGCCGCCATCAACCACGCCACCGCCGCCACCGCCAGCGAAGCCTCCAGGCGCATCCGGTCAACCATCACATACAACGTCGCCAGGTACACAAAGTACGGAATGATCGACCACATCCCGAACACGATAGTGGTCTTCAAATCCTCCACCGACCGACCCTTGCCAACAATGTAATGCGCAATCAACGCGAACGTCGGAAACAGCGGCACCAACCCGGCGATGTAATAATTCTTGGTCTTGGCCAGCGCCGCCAGGATCAACACCACCCCCGCACCCAATGCCGCCTTCAACAATAAATCCACAATGCGCTCCTAGTGGCTCAGCCCGTACTTCTTGACCTTGTCGAACAACGTGGTTTTGGCCATCCCCAGTTCCTGGCTGGCCTGGGTCAGGTTGCCACCGCTGCGCTGCAACGCGTCATTGAGCAGGTTGCGCTCGAACGCCTCCACCGCTTCGGTAAAGGCCAGCCCATGGTTGCCGCTGCTGGCGCCGCTTTTCTTGAACGCCGGCAAGCCGAGGGCAAACCGCTCGGCCACGTTGCGCAGTTCACGCACGTTGCCCGGCCAGTCATGGCTCATCAGGCTGGATAGGGTCTGGTTGTCGAGGTCCGGCGCGGTGCGGTCGAAACGCAGCGACGACTGCTGCAGGAAGTGTTCGAACAACTGCAGGATGTCTTCGCGGCGTTCACGCAGCGGCGGCAGTTCCAGGGTCACCACGTTGAGGCGGTAGTACAGGTCGCTGCGAAACTGGTTGGCGCGGCTCAGGTCGTCGAGGTCGGACTTGGTCGCGGCGATCACCCGGCAATCCACCGCCACGCTCTGGTTCGAGCCCAGGCGTTCCAGGGTGCGTTCCTGCAACACCCGCAGCAGCTTGATCTGCAGGTTCATCGGCATGCTTTCCACTTCGTCGAGGAACAGCGTGCCTTCGTGGGCGTGTTCGATCTTGCCGATGCGGCGCTTGCCGGCACCGGTGAACGCGTTGGCTTCGTGGCCGAAGATTTCGCTTTCGAACAGGTTCTCCGGCAGGCCGCCGCAGTTCAAGGCGACGAACTGGTGGGAGTGGCGCCGGCTGAAATCGTGCAGGCAGCGCGCGACCAATTCCTTGCCGGTGCCGGTCTCGCCCTCGATCAACACGTTGGCCGAGGTGTCGGCGACGTTGGCGATCAATTCCCGCAGGTTCTGCATGGCCGGAGAGCGACCGATGATCCGGCCTTCCAGCGAATCGCGCTCGGCCAGTTGCCGGCGCAGCGACCAGACTTCCCGGGCCAAGCCGCGTTGTTCCAGGGCGCGGCGGGCTACGTCCACCAGGCGCTCGGGAGAGAAGGGTTTCTCCATGAAGTCATAGGCGCCGTTGCGCATCGCGCCCACGGCCATGGAGATATCGCCGTGGCCGGTGATCAGCACCACCGGCAGGCTTTTATCCAGGGCCTTGAGCCGGGTCAGCAACTCCAGGCCGTCGATGCCCGGCAGGCGAATATCGCTGATGACGATGCCGGCGAAGTTTTCACCGACGAGGGTCAGGGCCTCTTCGGCACTGCCCACGCCCACGCTGGGAATGTCTTCCAGGGCCAGGGCTTGCTGGCAGCCGAGCAATACATGGGGGTCGTCTTCGACGATCAGGACGGTCAGGTCGGTGGTTTTTTCTGCGTTCATTTCGACTCGACTTGTTGAGGGCTCGCCAGCGGCAAACTCAGGACAAAGGCAGTACCACCGCTGGCCGGATGCTCGACGGCGAGGTTGCCGCCGGTCGCCGCCGCGAGGCTGGCCGACAGCGTCAGGCCGAGGCCCAGGCCTTGTTCGCCGGGTTTGGTGGTAAAGAACGGTTCGAACAAATGCTTGCGGGTCTCGGGATCAATCCCGTGGCCGTTATCGCGCACCCGCAGGCGATATTTGCCGTCGGCGATGTCGCCTTCCAGCCACAGTTCGGGGGCCGGTTGCGCCTGCATCGCGTCCAGGGCGTTGCCGATCAGGTTGACCAGGATCTGCTCCAGGCGTGTCTGGTCGATCTGCAACTGCGCGCTGCTGAAGTGGCGGTGCACCGTCAGCGGCAGGGTCTCCAGGCGACTGCCGAGGATCTGGAACGTAGCGTCCACCGCCTTGCCCAGATTGGCTTCGCCCTGGTCATCGCCACGCCGGGCAAAGGAGCGCAGGCTGGCGGTGATGCGACCCATGCGGTCGATCAGTTCGTTGATGGTCTTGAGGTTGGCACTGGCGGTGTCCAGCGCCCCACGCTCAAGGAAGCGCACGGTGTTGCCCGACAGGGTACGCAGGGCGGCCAGTGGCTGGTTCAATTCATGGGCGATGCTGGTGGACATCTGGCCGATGGCCGCGAGTTTGCCGGCCTGCACCAGTTCGTCCTGGGCCCGGCGCAGGGTTTCCTCGGCCTGGCGCCGCTCGCGAATCTGGCTCTTGAGCCGCTCGTTGCTGGCCCGCAGGTCGGTGGTGCGTTCGGCAATCCGTCGCTCCAGCTGGTTATTGGCTTCCTGCAGGGCTTCCCGGGCGGCGAGGCGGGTGGCAATCACCTTGCGGCGCTCGTTCCAGGCAATCAGCAGGAATGCCACCAGCGCAAAGGCTACGGCCACCAGGATGCCCTGGTTGATGGCGGCCCGGCGCAGGTCGTTCAGCGGGGTGAGCAGGGTGAAATTCCAGGGGGTGTCGTTCAGTGGGCGGGTCTGGGCCAGGTAGCTGACCTCATGCTCGTCGGCCACCACTTCGCTGTTGGCCGGGAAGGTCAACTTCTCGGTGCCTTCGTTGAGGCGTTCGCGGGCCAGTGGTTCCAGCTCGTTGAGCGTTGCCCAGTAATATTGCAGGCTGTGGGCGAGGCGGTCCTTGGTGTCATCGCTCAATGGCCGCACGGACTTGAGGCGACGGGCCGGGTCGCTGGAGAGAATGATGATGCCGTTCTCATCACTGACGAAGGCCTCCAGGCGCGCCCGCTGCCAGCGCTCTTCCAGCGCTTCCAGGCGTACCTTGACCACGGCGACGCCGATGATCTTGCCGTGTTCTTCCAGGCCATGGGCCAGGTAATAGCCGGGTTCGCCGTTGGTGCTGCCGATGCCGTAGAACCGGCCGGGCTGGCCGCGCACGGCATTCTGGAAATAGGCACGGAAGGACAGGTCTTCACCCTGGTAACTGTCGGCATCGCGCCAGTTACTGGTCGCCAGCACACGGCCGGTGGTGTCCATCACGTAGATCGCCCGGCTGCGACTGCGCCGGTTCAGGCCTTCGAGGTAGTCGTTGACGGTTTTGCGGGTTTCTTGATTCGGGTCTGCCAACAGCCTGGAGACGCTGGATTCCAGCTCCAGGAGACTGGGCAGGTAGGTGTATTTGCTGAGTTCGCTCTCGACGGTGCGGGCGTGCAATTCCAGTTGGCGTTCGCCGGTATCGCTGAGGGTGCGGATCCCATAGAACTCGCTGATCCAGAAGCCGACGTAACCCAGTCCGATCATCAGGGCGATGATCAGCGGCGGCAGGAACAATTGGCGAATCAGACGAGGCTTCACGGCAAGTGATGGCGGCGCGGCGCGAAAGAGGTTGGGGTCGCATTTCATCACAGATGCCTTGGGTCAACCAGAGCTGCCAGCTTGCGCGGTCCCGTGTGGGAGCAGGCTTGTGTGGGAGCTGGCTTGCCTGCGATTGCATCACCTCGGTGTAACTGACACATCGAGGCGCCTGCATCGCGGGCAAGCCCGGCTCCCACACAAGCCAGCTCCCACACAAGCCCGGTTTTCACTGGGGAGCAGTGGTGCTTTTAGTGCTGCAGGATTTTCTCGAGGAAGTGCTGCGCACGCTCGGAGCGGGCGCTGATGTCGCCGAAGAATTCCTCTTTCGGGCAGTCTTCGATGATCTTGCCGGCGTCCATGAAGATCACCCGGTCGGCTACCTTGCGGGCGAAACCCATTTCGTGGGTCACGCACATCATGGTCATGCCTTCCTGGGCCAACTGCACCATCACGTCGAGCACTTCGTTGACCATTTCCGGGTCGAGGGCCGAGGTCGGTTCGTCGAACAGCATGACGATCGGGTCCATCGCCAGCGCACGGGCAATCGCCACACGCTGTTGCTGGCCGCCGGAAAGCTGACCCGGGTGCTTGTGGGCGTGAGCCGACAGGCCGACGCGCTCCAGCAGTTGCAGGCCCTTCTTGGTGGCTTCTTCCTTGCTGCGGCCCAATACCTTGATCTGCGCGATGGTCAGGTTTTCGGTGATGGTCAGGTGCGGAAACAGCTCGAAGTGCTGGAACACCATGCCGACGCGCGAGCGCAGTTTCGGCAGGTTGGTCTTCGGGTCGGCAATGGATGTGCCATCGACCACCACGTCGCCTTTCTGGAACGGTTCCAAGGCGTTGACGCACTTGATCAGGGTCGATTTGCCCGAGCCGGACGGCCCGCACACCACGATCACTTCGCCTTTTTTAACCTCGGTGCTGCAATCGGTCAGCACCTGGAAGTCGCCATACCACTTGTTGATATTCTTGATAGAGATCATACGGCAAACCTTTTTTGCAGACGCTTGACCAGCAGCGAGGCGGAAAAGCTGATGATGAAGTAGACGACACCGGCGAAGATCAGGAACTCATTGGAGCGGCCGATGATGTCGCCGTTGGAACGGGCGGAGTTGAGGAAGTCCACCAGGCCCACGGTGTAGACCAGCGAGGTGTCCTGGAACAGGATGATCGACTGTTGCAACAGCAATGGGGTCATCTTGCGGAACGCCTGGGGCAGGATGATCAGGCGCATGGTCTGGCCGTAGGTCATGCCCATCGCTTGCGCCGCGGCCATCTGGCCCTTGGGGATCGACTGCACGCCGGCCCGCACGATTTCGCAGAAGTACGCCGCCTCGAACATCATGAAGGCCACGACGCAGGAGGTGAACGCACCGATCGGGGTGTCTTCGCCGGTGATCCAGCGCAGCACGAACGGCACCGCCAGGTAGAACCAGGTGATCACCAGCAGCAGCGGGATCGAGCGGAAGTAGTTCACGTAGGCGCCGGCCAGGCGCGACAGCAGTTTGCTGGACGACAGGCGCATCAGCGCGAGGATCGTACCCAGGATGATGCCGCCGACCACGCCCATGACCATCAACTGCAAGGTCATGACCATGCCGTTCCACAGGCCCGGGATGGCGGGGATGATGCCGCTGAAATCGAAGTCCATTATTTACCCCCCACGGAGATCAGGCCGGGCACGGCGACTTTCTTCTCGACCACGCGCATCAGCAGCATCAGGCTCATGTTCAGGGTGAAATAGATCAGCGTGGCCAGGGTGAAGGCCTCGAACAGGTTCGCCGAGAATTCGGCGGTCTGTTTGGTTTGCGCCAGCAGTTCCATCAAGCCGATCAGGGACGCCACGGAGGAGTTCTTGAAGACGTTGAGGAATTCCGAGGTAAGCGGCGGAATGATGATCCGGTAGGCCTGGGGCAGCAGCACGTTCCAGTAGATCTGCGGCAGCTTGAAGCCCATGGCGCGCGCAGCGGATTCCTGGCCCCGTGGCAGCGCCTGGATGCCGGTACGCACTTGTTCGCACACCCGGGCAGCGGTGAACAGGCCCAGGCACACGACAACGCTCAGGTAGGCCGAGGTGGTCGGGTTGAGGTCTTGTTTGTACCAGTCCTGCAGGTTCTGCGGCAGCAGGTCGGGTATCAGGAAATACCAGATGAACAGCTGAACCAGCAGCGGTACGTTGCGAAACAGTTCCACGTAGCAGGTCGCGATGCCCGATACGATGCGGTTCGGCACGGTGCGCATGACGCCCAGAATGGACCCCAGCAGCAAGGCGATGATCCATGCCACGACGGCGATGGCAATGGTCCAGCCCAAGCCGGCGATGTACCAGTCGAGATAAGTCTCGCTGCCCACGCCGGTGGACTTGAAGAACACGCCCCAGTCCCAGTTGTAATTCATTAGGGTCTCCCCTCGAGATCGATCGATGTACAAGCACCCGCTTGGGGAAGATCCTTTCCCGCCCGACGGTGAACGCCAGGCACACGCGATCGGCTCGAAAACCGCCAGGTCGAGTGTTCCAAAATTAAAGCCAGCAGGTAGCAACAGACGCCTGAGGGAGGGTTGGCTCCCTCAGGACATAAGCTTAGTCAGGTATCAGATTTTTACGTCAGGCGCTGGCTTGTCGCTTGGGTTGGCGATCAGATCCTTGACCTTGTCGCTCATCGGGAAGTTGAGGTTCAGGCCTTTTGGTGGAATCGGGCTCTCGAACCACTTGCTGTAGATCTTGTTGATCTCGCCGGACTTGTACAGGCCGACGATCGCGTCATCCACGGCCTTCTTGAAGGCTGGGTCGTCTTTGCGAACCATGCACGCGTAGGCTTCGAAGGACTGTGGAGTACCGGTGATGACCCAGTCGTCCGGCTTCTTGGCCTTGGCTTCTTCACCGGCCAGCAGGGCGTCGTCCATCATGAAGGCAACGGCGCGGCCGCTTTCCAGCATCTGGAAGGATTCGCCGTGGTCCTTGGCGGAGATGACGTTCATGCCCATCTGCTTGTCGGCGTTCATCGCCTTGATGATGCGCTCGGACGTGGTGCCGGCGGTGGTCACGACGTTCTTGCCTTTCAGGTCGGCGAAATCGCTGTAGGACGGCTTGCCTTCCTTGTCTTTCTTGACCAGCAGGCGGGTGCCGATTTCGAAGATATTGACGGTGAAGTCAACCTGCTGGGCGCGTTCGGCGTTGTTGGTGGTGGAGCCGCACTCGATATCCGCGGTGCCGTTCTGGATCAGCGGGATACGGGTTTGCGAGGTGACCAGGTTGTACTTGGTCTTCAGGTCGGGTTTGTTCAGGTCTTTTTTCAGGGCTTCAACGATAGCCAGCTGAATGTCGTGGGAGTAGCCCACGGGTTTGCCCGAACCATCCGCGATATAGGAAAACGGAATGGAGCTGTCGCGGTGAGCGAGAGTGATCGTGCCGGAGTCGTTGATTTTCTTCAGTGTGCCGGTGAGTTCGGCGGCGAAAACTGGAGTGCTGATCAGAGCAGCAGCGATAGCTGCGCCCAGGATATGGGGAACGATGCGCATCAATACTTCCTCGACATTTGTTTTTTTTATGAGACCGGTTGGGACGGCCACGTTTTTATATAAACAGTACTGCGAAAGCCTGTGACGGCTCCTGAGGCGCCTCAGGCAATCGCCTACGAGTGTAGAGCATGAGTCGTGCCAGACCAGAAATAAAAGGTTAACCATATGATTTATATAGAGATTAACTTTGTGTTACGGGTTTTTTTTCCTGTTTTGGTCCGGCAAACCGAATAGGTTGAGCTATGGCGTTCGGAAAACCGAATGGCGGCGTGGGCCTGTATCGCCCATGAAAAAGCCTCGGGAGTGTGGCTCCCGGGGCTTTTGGGTGTGGCTCTGTCAGAACGTGTAGTCGGCCGATACCACTGCCGCGCGGCCATCGCCGGGCACTGCCCAACCGTTGTTGCGGATACGGGTGAGGTACTCCTTGTCGAACAGGTTGTTGATGTTCAGCTGCAGGTTCAACTGTTTGTTGACCTTGTAACCGAGCATCGCACGCTGCACCGCATAGCCGGGCGAAGTCGGCGAGTTGGCGGCGCTGACCAGGTACTGCTTGGTTTGCGCCGTGATGCCGTAGCCCACCTGGAAGTCGTAGGGCAGGTCGTACACCGTCCAGATGCTGGCTGCATGTTTGGGGGTGAAGGTCAGCGGCTCGCCTTTCTGCACGTCGATGCCGGTGGTCGCCAGGGTGTAATCGCTGGCGCTGCGCAGCACACGAGTGTTCAGGTAGGTGTAGTTGGCGAAGACTTTCCAGCGGTCAGTAAGTTGGCCGCTCAGGCCCAGCGCCACACCGTCTGCACGTGCCTTGCCGTCGAGGGTCTGGGTGCCGCTCAGGTTGCTCGGGTCGTTGTCGGCGACTTTATAGTTGGTGCGGTCATTGCGGAAGATCGCGCCCGTCAGCGACAGGGCATTGTCGAGCAGGTCCCATTTGGTGCCGATCTCATAGCTGACGGCGGTTTCCGGGGAAACATCGCAGTTGTTGGTGGCGATGCTTGAGCTTTTGGCCGGGGTGTAGCAACCCCCATTGACGCTGGCCTGGGACGGCGTCTTGCTGTTGCCGTAGGCGATATAGAAGCTGCCGTTTTCCACCGGTTTGTAGACCAGCGCCAGGCGGTAGGAGGTCAGGTCATCCGCCTGGCCGTAGCGAGTGCCGGGCGTTTCCACGCCAGTGCTGGAATAGGCATTGGTCACCGAGCTGCCGGCGTTGTGCTCGTAACGCAGGCCGCCGTTGATTTCCCACTGTGGGTTGAGCTTGAGCGTGTCGAAGGCATAGGCGGCGCGGTTGTTCAGCGCGCCGTCAATGTGGGCGGCCCGGGTGAAGTTGACGGGGCCGGACCATTCGGAGTTCGGGTCGCTGTAGCTGACCGGTGGTGGGACGATGGTGCTGCCGTTGGCGTTGGTCAGCCATTTACCGGTATCCGCCTCGTATTCCTCGCGGCTGATGGCGATGCCGGTCACCAGCGTGTGGTCGATGAAACCGGTGCTGAAGTGGCTGGTGACGTCGGTCTGGTTGGTGAACATCTTGTTCTGGGTGTTGCGCTCGTTACCCAGTGAGCCGCCGCTTGGCTGGAAGTAGCCCGGCTGCAGGCCTGCGGCGCAAGGGGCGCCGGTGATCTGGGTGCCGCTGGCCAGGCAGCCGGTCAATGCACCTTCGGGGCCGGAAGCGCGCAGGTCCTGGCGAACGCGCTCGACGCGGGTGAAGTTGCGCACCGAGACGGCGTCGTTGAAGTCGTGTTCGAGCTTCAGGCTGAACGAGTCCGAGGTGATTTGCTGGTCATTGATGTTGTGGTAGCCGTAGTAGTCGCTCCAACCCACGCCCGGCATGGGCTTGCCGTTGTAGATCGGGATGCCGTACTGCGGCGTGTTGTTGTCTTTCTGGTGCTCGTAACTGACGGTGACACGTGTCGGCGTGCCCAGGCCAAACGCGATGGAGGGCGCGATGCCCCAGCGTTCGTAATCTTCATAATCGCGGCCAGGCACGTCGTTACCATGGGCCATCAGGTTCAGGCGGAACGCGGTGGTGTCGTTCAGCGTCTGGTTGGTGTCCAGGGTGGTGCGCTTGTAGTTATCGGTGCCGATGCCCGCACTGATGGTGGTTTTGTCGCGTAATTCCGGCTGTTTGCTCACCAGGTTGATGGTGCCACCGACCGCGCCGGAGCCGGAATACACCGAACTTGCGCCGCTGACGACTTCGACCTGCTCCAGGTTGAACGGGTCGGTTCGGCTGTACTGCGCGCTGTCACGCACGCCGTCTACGTAGATGTCGCCGCTGGCGGAGAAGCCGCGCAGGTTGATGCTGTCGCCATACCCGCTGCCGCCTTCGCCGGCCCCGAAGGTGATCCCCGGCACGGTGCTGAGCACGTCGCGCAGGGTCAGCAGGTTCTGGTCATGAATGACTTCCTTGGGCACCACCGTGATGGTCTGCGGCGTGTCGCGCAGGGCCTCGGTGTACTTGGGGGAAGAAGGCGCCACAGGGTTGTAGACGCTCTGGCTCGGGGCCTGGCCTTCGATGCTGGTCGCGCCGAGTTGGATGACCCCTGTGTTGTCTTCTGGTGCGGGCTCCGCCGCGTAACTGAATCCTCCTTGCGCAGCCACTGCCAGGCCCACTGCCGACGCGAGCAAATGCCGCGATGAGAGGGGGGCAGAACTGATGCCGGTAGCCATTGAGTAATCTCTTGTTAGTGTTAGTGAGATGCGATCGTAATTGATAAGCGATCTCAAATGTAATACTTTGTAACCAAATAAATCATGAAACTTTTTGCGGTCCTTGATCGCTACTCGGGGCAGGAATGCAGAGCGCACAGCCAGGCAGCGAGCCCTCGGATATCGGTGATAACCCGCGTGCCTATGTGCGCTGGGTGATGCATGCGGCACAGCTGGGAGATGCCGACGCACAGGCGACCCTGGCCCAGCTGCTGCTCGACGGTCGTGGCGTGCAGAAGGATGAGGCGCTGGGGTTGAGCTGGTTTCGCATCGCTGCGCGGCAGCGTCACCCCATGGCGATCAACATGATCGGGCGCTGCCTGGAGAATGGCTGGGGCTGCGAGGTCGACTTGGAAGACAGTGCGCGGCATTACCGCAAGGCCGCCGATCTGGGGCTGGATTGGGGTTTGTATAACTACGGCCAGTTGCTGACGCGTGGCCGTGGTGTGGAGCGTGACCTTGTCGCGGCATATGAACTGTTCCGCCAGGCTGCGGCCAAGGGGCACGCCAAGTCGATGAACCTGTTGGGGCGGTTCCACCATGAAGGCGTGGTGGTGCCCAAGGATGTTCAACTGGCGCGCCAGTGGTATCAGCGCTCAGCCGAGGCCGGGGATTTCCGCGGGCAATACAACCATGCTGCGGAGCTGGCTCACGACGGCGACGAAGTGCAGGCCTGCCTATGGTTGGAGCGGGCTCTCGCGACGGCCACGCCAGGCTTTTTGCAGGCGGCTTATCCCGTGTTGCTGGGCTCTGCCTTCAGCGGGATTCGTGAAATGGGCCTGCGCTATCAGCGTCATCTGCAGGCATGAAAAAGCCCCTGGACCTTTCGGTGCAGGGGCTTTTTTACGTCGGGCTGATCAGGCCGCTTCGATCTTGCCGCGGTTGTGTTCAACCTTGGACAGGTAACGCTGCACGTTCTCCTGCTCCTGCGGCGTGGTGAACAGGCCCAGCTTGCTGCGGCGCCACAGGATGTCCTGGGGCTGAGTGGCCCATTCTTCAGCGCACAGGTAATCGACTTCGCGGGTGTACAGGCCGCCACCGAGGTGGTCACCCATGTCCGCCAGCGATTGCACGCCCTCCAGCAGGCGCCAGGTGCGGCTGCCGTAAGTGGTGGACCAGCGACGGGCAATCTCGCTCGGCACCCAGTCGTATTTGCTACGGATTGCATCGGCCAGGGCTTCTGGCGTGCTCATGTTTTCGCCGCCGGGCAGGGTGGCTGTAGCCGTCCAGCTTGGGCGCATCTGCGTGAAGTAAGGCGCCAGTTGTGCCATCGCCGATTCGGCCAGCTTGCGGTAGGTGGTCAGCTTGCCGCCGAACACCGACAGCAACGGCGCCTCGCCCGAGGTGCCGGACAGCGCCAGGGTGTAGTCGCGGGTCACCGCCGACGGGTTGTCGGACTCGTCGTTGCACAGCGGGCGCACGCCGGAATAGGTGTGCACGATGTCATCGCGGCTCAGTTGTTTCTTGAAGTGCGCGTTGACCACGTTGAGCATGTAGTCGGTTTCACCTTCGGTAATCGCCACTTTCGCCGGGTCGCCGGTGTATTCGCGGTCGGTGGTGCCGATGATGGTCAGGTGATTCAGGTACGGAATGGTGAAGACGATACGCTGGTCTTCGTTCTGCAGGATGTGCGCGTGGGCGCCTTCATACAGCTTCGGTACGATCAGGTGGCTGCCCTGGATCAGACGGATGCCGTAGGGCGAATCCAGCTTCAAGTCATCCTTGATGAACTTGGCCACCCACGGGCCGGCGGCGTTCACCAGCGCTCGGGCGCGGATCGAGAACACGCTGCCGTCGGCACGTTCCATGTTCATTTCCCACAGGCCTTTGCTGCGGTGTGCGCTGACGCAACGGGTCTGGGTGTGGATGTGCGCACCCTTTTCCCGCGCAGCCATCGCGTTGAGTACTACAAGGCGGGCGTCGTCGACCCAGCAATCGGAGTATTCGAAGCCTTTGGTGATTTCGCTTTTCAGCGGGCTGTCGGGGCCGAACTTGAGGCTCTTGGAGCCTTCGAGTTTTTCCCGCTTGCCCAGATGGTCATACAGGAACAGGCCGGCGCGAATCATCCATGCCGGACGCAGGTGCGGGCGGTGAGGCAATACAAAGCGCATCTGCTTGACGATGTGCGGGGCCTTGGCCAACAGCACCTCACGTTCAGCCAGGGCCTCGCGCACCAGGCGGAATTCGTAATGCTCCAGGTAACGCAGGCCACCGTGGATCAGCTTGCTGCTCGCGGAGGAAGTGTGGCTGGCCAGGTCGTCCTTTTCGCAAAGGAATACCGACAAACCGCGACCGGCTGCGTCTGCTGCAATCCCGACGCCATTGATCCCGCCACCGATAACGGCGACGTCATAGACTTCGGCAAGCGGTGGGGCAGGCAAGGTAGAAGGGTTCATCGGCTGGCCTCGCAATCTTTTTTGTATTGGAATTCGAACATAAATGTTCATTTGCGAAAATGGTAGCTTATAAACGCAGGCACAGCCAGCCCGCTTCGATTGAAAATACTGATCGAAGGGCGAAGAAAGGAAAATTTGTGAACATCAGGGGGCAGGACACCCCCTGTATAGGCTTACACCACTTCCAGTCGAATCTTGTGCTGATTCAGCAACTGCACCAGTGCCGGGACCGGCTGCTGATCGGTGACTAAACAATCAATCAAACTGATCGGTCCCAGGCGAATCATGGCGTTGCGCCCGAATTTGCTGGAGTCCGCCGCCAGGATCACCTTGCGCGCATTGGCAATGATCGCCTGGGAAACCCGTACTTCCTGATAATCGAAGTCCAGAAGGCTGCCGTCTTCATCGATACCGCTGATGCCCACCAGGGCGAAATCGACCTTGAACTGGTTGATGAAATCAACGCTGGCCTGGCCTACCACACCGCCATCCCGGCGCACGTTGCCGCCGGTCAGGAGTACGTCGAAGTCGTCTTTGGCACTCAGCATCATGGCGACGTTGAGGTTATTGGTGATGATTTTCAGGTGGCTGTGGTTAAGCAGCGCACGCGCGATCGATTCGGTGGTGGTACCGATGTTGATAAACAGCGAGGCGTGATCGGGGATTTGCGCGGCGATGGCTTCGCCGATGCGCTGTTTTTCGTCGCGCATCTGGTCGGCACGCATGGCGTACGCGGTGTTTTCAACGCTGGAGTCATAGGCTGCGCCGCCATGGTAGCGGCGCAACAGATTGGCTTCCGCCAGTTGATTGATATCGCGGCGGATGGTTTGCGGGGTGACAACGAAGAGCTGCGCCATTTCCTCGATACTCACATAGCCGCGTTCGCGAACCAGTTCGAGGATTTGTTGCTGGCGGGGAGGCAGATTCATGGTGCGTCCTTTGGGCTGCCGTAAAAAGTGGCCCATGATGACGCAGGAATCTGCTCCCTGCCAGTTACAACCCTATGCGCGTCCGGCGCTTGGCTTATTCAGCGCCTTCGTGGGGTTCCCAGTCGCGGGTGCGGCTGACTGCTTTCTGCCAGCCGGCGTAGAGTTTTTCCTTCGCCGCTTCTTCCAGCTGCGGTTCGAATTGACGCTCGATTACCGCCTTGCCACGCAGTTCGTCCAGGCTGCCCCAGAAACCGCACGCCAGGCCGGCCAGGTAGGCGGCGCCCAACGCGGTGGTTTCGCGCATTTGTGGGCGTTCAACCTGGGTACCGAGGATGTCGGCCTGGAACTGCATAAGGAAGTTGTTGGCGACCGCGCCACCGTCTACCCGCAGGGATTTGAGGCGTTCGCCGGAATCCTGCTGCATGGCATCGAGTACGTCGCGGGTCTGGTAGGCAATCGACTCCAGGGCTGCACGAATGATGTGATCCACGCGTACGCCACGGGTCAGTCCGAACAGCGCACCACGGGCATACGGGTCCCAGTACGGAGCGCCCAGGCCGGTGAAGGCTGGCACCAGGTACACGCCGTTGCTGTCCTTGACCTTGCCGGCGAAGTATTCGGTGTCGGTGGCATCGGCGATGATCTTCAACTCATCACGTAGCCATTGCACGGTGGAACCGCCGTTGAACACGGCGCCTTCCAGGGCGTAGGCCACTTCGCCACGCGGGCCGCAGGCGATGGTGGTGAGCATGCCGTGCTTGGATTTCACCGCCTTGTCGCCGGTGTTCATCAGCAGGAAGCAGCCGGTGCCGTAGGTGTTTTTCGCCTGGCCCGGTTCTACGCACATTTGGCCAAACAGCGCCGCCTGCTGGTCACCGGCGATACCGCCGATGGCGATACCGCTTTTGGTGCGACCGTAGATTTCCGAGGAAGACTTCACTTCCGGCAGCATTTCGCGCGGCACGTCGAGAATCTCCAGCATCTTCGAATCCCATTCCAGCGTGTGGATGTTGAAGAGCATGGTGCGCGAGGCGTTGGTGTAGTCGGTGACGTGGGTCTTGCCGCCGGTAAATTTCCAGATCAGCCAGCTGTCGATGGTGCCGAACAGCAGCTCGCCGTTACGCGCACGTTCGCGACTGCCTTCGACGTTGTCGAGGATCCACTTGAGCTTGGTGCCGGAGAAGTACGGGTCGGTGACCAGGCCGGTGGTGTCGTTGATGTATTGTTCGTGGCCGTCGCGCTTGAGCTGCTGGCAGATCTCGGTGCTGCGGCGGCATTGCCAGACGATCGCGTTGTAGATCGGGCGGCCGGTGATTTTGTCCCAGACCACGGTGGTTTCACGCTGGTTGGTGATACCGATGGCCGCGACCTGGTCATGGTGCAGGCCGGCTTGTGCCAGGGCCTCGACCATCACCGCGCTCTGGGTGGCGAAAATCTCCATCGGGTCATGTTCGACCCAGCCGGCTTGCGGGTAATGCTGGGTGAATTCACGCTGGGCGGTGCAGACCACGTTGGCGTCACGATCGAAGATGATCGCCCGGGAACTGGTGGTGCCCTGATCGAGGGCAATGATGTAGTTCTTATTCTGAATGTCGGTCATGTCGATTGCCTTGGACGGAGAATAGGGAAGTCAGTAAACAGCCTGGGCCGCAAAAGGGCAGTACGGTCCAGGCTATCGCATCAGGAAGTACGGGTTTTGGCGGTGGCAGCCGCTTCGGTTGCATCAGTTGTAGCAGGTGCGGCGCTGGGCAGGTGACGGGCAATCAGCCCGCGATAGGCGGCAGCACCGAGGCAGGCGCCGACAATCGGCGCAAAGATCGGAATCAGGAAGTAAGGAATGTCGCGCCCGCCAGTGAAAGCCATTTCACCCCAACCGGCGAAAAAGGTCATCAGCTTGGGGCCGAAGTCACGGGCCGGGTTCATCGCAAAGCCGGTCAGCGGGCCCATGGCACTGCCAATCACGGCGATCAGCAAACCAATCAGCAGCGGCGCCAACGGGCCGCGGGGCAGGCCGTTGTTGTCATCGGTCAGGGCCATGATCACGCCCATCAGGATCGCGGTGATGACCATTTCCACCAGGAACGCCTGGGCCGTGCCCAGCAGCGGATGGGGGTAGGTGGAAAACACCGACGCCAATTCCAGGCTGGCCTGGGTGCCGCGAATCATGTGGTGGGTTTGTTCGTAATCGAAAAACAGGTTGCTGTAGAGCGTGTAAACCAACGCGGCCGAACAGAAGGCCCCGGCGACTTGGGCGATGATGTAGAACGGCAGTTTGCGCTTGTCGAAATCGGCAAAGATGCACAGGGCGATACTGACCGCCGGATTGAGGTGAGCCCCGGAAATACCGGCGCTCAGGTAGATCGCCATGCTGACGCCGATCCCCCAGATGATACTGATTTCCCACAACCCAAAGCTGGCACCCGCGACCTTGAGCGCAGCAACACATCCGGTACCGAAGAAGATCAGCAACGCAGTGCCCAGGAATTCGGCCATGCATTGACTTGAAAGTGAAGGCTGTTGAAGAGCAGTTGTCATGGAAAACCTCTGTTTTTGTTGTTGTCTGGCGTTTTGCCGCAACGGGCAATCGGCGATTTTCACCGTGGCGAGGATCCCCATCCTGTTCGCGGCTTACTGCTGTGAATCTGTAGGTGCATTCCTACAGTATTCGTAAACGAAAAAATATAGACAAGAATGACGGCTGTCAAAGGTCGAAAGTGAACGATCGGTCATTTTGTAATTATTGGTGTGGTGAATGATCGTGCCGTGGGCGCGGGAAGCGGCAGGGAAGGTGCGCGTGAGCGCGTGGCAGAGGGCTTCGAACTAGAGCCTTTTGCTTGTTGTTGGCCTAGAATTGGCTGTCTGTTTTTCACCTTTTTGCCAAGCCTGGAGCCCACATGACGCCCGCATTGGACCTGTTGAAAAAAGTTCGCGCCGAACATCGAATTCACAGTTACGAACATGACCCCAAGGCAGCGTCCTATGGTCTGGAGGCCGCGGAAAAATTGGGCCTGGACCCGGCGCAGGTGTTTAAGACCCTGCTGGCCAGCAGTGAAAAAGCCGAGCTGCTGGTGGCGGTTGTGCCGGTCGTCGGAAGTTTGGATTTAAAGGCGTTGGCGCAGGCGGCGGGGGTAAAAAAGGTCGAGATGGCAGACCCGGCAGCGGCGCAACGGGCCACCGGTTACTTACTAGGCGGCATCAGCCCGCTGGGGCAGAAGAAACGCCTGCGCACCTTCATCGATGTGACGGCGCAGTCGTTTCCGACAATTTTTATCAGTGCGGGGAGAAGGGGGCTTGAGGTGGAGTTGGCAGCGACAGTGCTGGCCGAACACACCCAGGCCAAGTTCGCGGAAATTGGCCGGGCGTGATGCGTTGACGTCAGGAGGCGGTGCTGTAGCGGCGAACGCCTGACTCAACCTGAGGGATTTGTGCTGCGGTGCTGCCTGAAGCCTGGAACAACACCAGGTGCTCGGCTGCAACGCGAATGCCCACGTCGGCACCGACCAAGTGATCGGCGTGGCTGGGAAAGATCGACTCCAGCTGAGCGCCTGTCGGCAGCTGCAAGCGATACAGGGTCGACGCGCCGAGGAAGGTCTTGCCGACAATCCGCGCCTTCAAGGCGCTGTCCGGTGCATAAACGATGTCGTCCGGGCGCAGCAACACATCCACCGCGCCGCCGGTTGGCCAGGTGTAGGCACGATTGCCGCGCAACTCCCCCAGTTCGGTGGTAACCGATTCCGGCGTGTTCAACTGCCCGCGAATGAAGTAACCCTGACCAATAAAGCTGGCGACAAAGGGTGTCAGCGGTTCGTGATAGAGGTTGTAGGGCGTATCCCACTGCTCCAGGCGACCTTCCTTGAACACACCGACATGGTCACTCACTGCGAAGGCTTCTTCCTGGTCGTGGGTCACCAGAATCGCACTGGTGCCCCGCGCCTTGAGGATATCGCGTACTTCGTGGCTGAGTTTGCGCCGCAGTTCGCCGTCGAGGTTGGAGAAGGGTTCGTCCAGCAGCAACAATTGCGGTTCCGGCGCCAGGGCGCGAGCCAGGGCGACGCGTTGCTGCTGGCCGCCCGAGAGTTCGTGGGGGAAGCGCTTGCCGAGGTTCTTCAGGTTCACCAGTTCCAGCAATTCAGCGACCACACGCTCTTTTTGCGGGTGCTTGCGAATGCCGAAGGCGATGTTGTCGGCCACGCTGAGGTGTGGAAACAGCGCGTAGTCCTGGAACACCATGCCGATCCGACGTTTCTCCGGGGCCAGTGTGAAACCGGCGCTGGAAATGACTTCGCCTGCCAGGCTGATCTCGCCTTCATGCACCGGCTCAAACCCGGCAATCGCTCGCAGGGTGGTGGTCTTGCCGCAGCCCGAGGAGCCCAGCAGGCAACCGATGTCGCCGGCGTTGAGGTGCAGATTGAGGTTCTGCACCACCCGTTGGTCTTGATAGCCGCATGCCAGATTGCGCAGGTTCAGCAGTAGTGGCTGGCTCATGCAGGACGGTACGCCGGCGCAACCAGAAACTCGAGCAGGGCTTTTTGTGCGTGCAGGCGGTTTTCCGCCTGGGCCCAGGCTACTGAACGTTGATCGTCCAGCAGGTCGAGACTGATTTCTTCGCCACGGTGGGCGGGCAGGCAGTGCATGAACAGCACGTCCGGCGCGGCCAGGTCGAGCAGGGCGCGGGTGACCTGGAACGGGGCGAAGAGCTTGAGGCGCTTGGCGGTTTCCTCTTCCTGGCCCATGGAGGTCCACACGTCGGTGCTCACCAGGTGTGCGCCGATGACCGCCTCACGCGGGTCGCGGACGATGGTCACGCGGTCGCCGGCCTGGGCCAGGAAACGTGCATCCGGCTCGTAGCCTTCAGGGCAGGCAACGCGCAATTTGAAGTCGAACTGGATCGCCGCTTCTATATAGCTGTTGCACATGTTGTTGCCGTCGCCGATCCAGGCCACGGTCTTGCCCTGGATCGAGCCGCGCTGTTCGAGGAAGGTTTGCATGTCGGCCAGCAACTGGCAGGGGTGCAGGTCATCGGACAGGCCGTTGATCACGGGCACTCGGGAGTTGGCGGCAAATTCGGTCAGGGTGCTGTGGGCGAAGGTACGGATCATCACCGCATCCAGCATGCTCGACATCACGATCGCGCAATCGCTGATCGGCTCGCCACGGCCCAGTTGGGTATCGCGAGGTGACAGGAAGATAGCCTGGCCGCCGAGCTGAATCATGCCGGCTTCGAAAGACACGCGGGTGCGGGTGGACGACTTCTCGAAAATCATCCCGAGCACGCGGTTTTTCAAAGGCTCGAACAGTACGCCGCGGTTACGCAGGTCTTTAAGCTCAATGCCTCGACGGAGCACGCTGACCAGCTCTTCGGGCGTGCAATCCATCAGGGAGAGAAAGTGCCTTGCGCTCATCATTAACTACCTTTTTGCAACAGACCGCAGATACTCAAAGCCTGGTTTATTTTGAAAACGGGCGAGACCTGCGGCGAAAGCCGCACGGGGCGACGAAATAGGGGAAGGCGCGATCTTATAATTAAATGTCGCGTCTTACCAATAGGGCTACAGTTTTTAGGGGAGTTCAAGGACGCGGGGAGGGCGCTTTTGAAGCCTGTTTCCTGACAGCAGCGGGTCATTTGTACACTGGCGCTGCGCCACATTGCAATGCGTGAGGGCGGGCTGAGGCCGGGCTGCGTCGGTTTCAGCGGGCTGCCGGAAGCTTCTGAAACATTTCCTGATGTTTCCTCATGGCCTGGCCTGATGCCCCTGGATTCACACGACGAACGTTGCTGGCGCTGCTGCCCCCGGCGGGCCATAGTTTTCGTCCGAAGCGCCTAGCCCACAATAAAAGAGACTGGCCATGACCAAGACTCTCCACCACCGTGCCTGCCATCTGTGCGAAGCCATCTGCGGCCTCACACTGGAGACCACCCAGGGCGAAGACGCAAGCCTGGCGATCACCTCGATCAAGGGCGACCCCCTGGATACGTTCAGCCGTGGCCATATCTGCCCCAAGGCCGTGGCCCTGCAAGACATCCAGAATGACCCGGACCGCCTGCACCAGCCCATGTTGCGGGTGGGCAGCGAATGGCAGCCGATCCCGTGGGAAGACGCCTTTGTACTTGTAGCCGAGCGCCTGGCCGCGATTCAGACGCGTCACGGGCAGAATGCGGTGGCGGTGTACCAGGGCAATCCGAGCGTGCACAACTATGGTCTGATGACCCACAGCAACTACTTCCTTGGCCAACTGAAGACCCGCAATCGTTTTTCCGCCACCTCGGTGGACCAGTTACCTCACCACCTCACCAGCCACCTGATGTACGGCCACGGCCTGTTGCTGCCGATCCCGGACATCGACCATACCGATTTCATGCTGATCCTCGGCGGCAACCCGCTGGCGTCCAACGGTAGCATCATGACCGTGCCGGATGTGGAGAAACGCCTGAAGGCCATCCAGGCTCGCGGCGGTAAAGTCGTGGTGGTTGATCCGCGCCGCAGCGAGACGGCGGCGATGGCCGACCAGCATCTGTTCGTGCGCCCGGGCGGTGATGCGGCGTTGTTGTTCGGATTGCTCAATACACTGTTTGCCGAGAACCTGACCCGTGACAGTCACCTGCCGGTGGACGGCCTGGATGACGTGCGCCACGCCGTGGCCGGATTCACCGCCGAGGCCATGAGCCGTCAATGTGCGGTACCCGCCGAGCAGATCCGCCAGTTGGCCCGGGACTTCGCCGCGGCCGATGCGGCGGTGTGCTATGGCCGCATGGGCGTATCGACCCAGGCGTTTGGCACGCTGTGCCATTGGCTGGTGCAGTTGATCAACCTGGTGACCGGTAATCTGGATCGAGTCGGCGGGGCCTTGTGCACCACGCCGGCAGTCGACCTGGTGGCTTCCACCTCCGGCGGGCATTTCAATCGCTGGCAAAGCCGGGTTTCCGGGCGACCCGAGTACGGGGGCGAGCTGCCGGTATCGGCACTGGCCGAAGAAATGCTCACCGAGGGTGAAGGGCAAATCCGCGCCCTGGTGACGGTGGCGGGCAATCCGGTGTTGTCCACGCCCAACGGCCGGCAACTGGAGCAGGCGCTGGATGGCCTGGAGTTCATGGTCAGCATCGACCTGTATATCAACGAGACCACGCGTTACGCCGACCTGATCCTGCCGTCCACCTCGGCCCTGGAAAACGATCACTACGACACCACCTTCAATATGTTCGCGGTGCGTAACGTCACCCGTTTCAATCGCGCCATCCTGCCGAAACCCGAGGGTGCGTTGCATGACTGGGAAATCTTCGTCGGCCTGGCCCGGGCGTTTGCCGAGAAGACGGGTAATACACTCAAACCGACGATGCCGCCTGCGCAGATGATCGACTTCGGGCTGCGGGCCGGGCCTTATGGCGACAGGTTGTCCATTGCCGCGCTGGCCGATCACCCTCATGGCCTGGACCTCGGGCCGCTGAAACCCAACCTCGCAGGCCGCCTGAAAACCGCCAATGGCCATCTGCAGGCCGCACCATCGGTAATCCTCGCCGACCTGGCGCGCTTTGCCGCGCAGCCGGTGCCCGAGGTGAATGAGTTGCTGCTGATCGGCCGCCGGCATGTGCGCAGCAACAACTCCTGGATGCATAACTACCACCGGCTGGTGAAGGGCAAGCCTCGCCATCAACTGCTGATGCATCCGGATGACCTTGCCCATCGCCAGTTGACTGACGGGCAGCGGGTACGGGTCAGCTCGCGGATCGGCATGATCGAGGTGGAAGTGTTGGCCAGTCTCGACATGATGCCCGGCGTGGTCAGCCTGCCTCACGGTTGGGGCCACGGCCGCCCTGGCGTGCAGATGACCATCGCCAGCGGGCAGCCGGGGGCGAGCGCGAATGACCTGACGGATGAGCGGCAACTGGATGAGCTGTCGGGCAACGCAGCGTTGAACGGCGTGCCGGTGCAGGTGGCGGCGGCGTAAGGATTGTCTGTCGGGGAGTCCGAGCGTCACGCTGGGGTTTGCGTTACAATGCGCCACCGTGCCGACCCATGAGTCGGAAAGTTCCAGCCGAGGTGTTCCATGGATATCATCGAAACGATCAAAGAGCAGATTGCCAACAACACTATTCTGCTTTACATGAAGGGCGCCCCTAACGCTCCCCAGTGTGGCTTCTCCGCAAAGGCTTCCCAGGCAATCATGCAATGTGGCGAGAAGTTCGCCTACGTGGATATCCTGCAGAACCCGGAAATCCGCGCCAACCTGCCGAAGTACGCCAACTGGCCAACCTTCCCGCAGCTGTGGGTTGCCGGTGAGCTGGTCGGCGGTAGCGACATCATCACCGAAATGGCGGCTGATGGTTCGTTGCAGGCACTGATCAAAGACGCAGCGGCCAAAGCAGCTGCGAAGACCGAAGCCTGATTTGTTTTAGGCCGCGGCAATAAAAAGCCCCGCTTCTCGAAAGAGAGCGGGGCTTTTTAGTGGCCGGGAATTGAAGGGTTATTCACCCATCTGCGATTGCAGGTAATTCTCGATAGTCACTTTGTCGATCAGGCCGATTTGGGTTTCCAGCCAGTCGATGTGTTCTTCCTGGTCTTCAAGGATATCTTCCAGCAGTTCACGGCTGCCGAAGTCGCCCTTGGATTCGCAATGAGCAATGGCGGCCTTCAGGTCGGTGTGGCTCTTGCGCTCGAAGTTCAGGTCGCAGTTGATCATTTCCTGAGTGTGCTCGCCGATGTTCAGCTTGCCCAGGTCCTGCACGTTCGGCAGGCCTTCCAGGAACAGGATGCGTTTGATCAGCGCGTCAGCGTCCTTCATGGCCTTGATGGATTCTTTGTATTCACGCTTGCCCAGCTTTTCCAGGCCCCAATCGTCATACATGCGCGCATGCAGGAAGTACTGATTGATCGCGACCAGTTCATTGGCAAGGATTTTGTTGAGTTGCTGGATGACTGTGATGTCGCCTTTCATGATTGGGGTCCTGCCCTGTATTAGCTGTATATAAGGCGGAGTTTGAGCTGCGCATTTACTACTGTCAAACCTAAGTTATTGAATAATAAATGAAAATTAATCGGAATAAGAATGTTTGTGTTCCGCGTCTTGGCGCTAACTGTTTGAATTTCGGGCATAAAAAAACCGGACACTAAGTCCGGTTCTTTAAAACACGCTGATTAAGCGTGTGTAAATTCTGCTGAGTAGGGGATCGCAGCCTGGGCAGTTTGCAGCTGCGTCAGGGTTTCCCGTACCACTTGCTTGGCGAGGCAGGCGCATTTGCCGCATTGGCTGGCAACGCCGGTGGTTTCACGTACTTCCTTGTAGCTGCAGCAACCTTCGTAGATTGCTTCGCGGATTTGTCCGTCGGTGACGCCAGTGCAAAGGCAGACATACATTAGGGAGAACCATCGCGGTTTAAGGCTTAAGTGCGACGGATCTTAATGTTAACGAGAATGATTGTCAAAGTAGTTTCTCAAGCCTTGGTGTTTGCATGCGGCTTCACTGACGAACGGCTTTTTTCCGGTATGATGGTCGGTCTTCACGAAGCGTGATCACGTCACAGGCCTGTCGTTTAGCTGCGGCACACTGGGACGGATCCTTTTACTTCAGTCACCACCATCAGGAGATACCCAATGAGCGTACTCGTCGGCAAACAAGCCCCGGATTTCGACGTACCCGCCGTCCTCGGCAATGGCGAAATCGTAGACAGCTTCAAACTGTCTGAAGCCATCAAAGGCAAATACGGCCTGGTGTTCTTCTACCCGCTGGACTTCACCTTCGTCTGCCCATCGGAGCTGATCGCCCTGGATCACCGCATGGACGATTTCAAGGCGCGTAACGTTGAAGTGGTAGCCGTTTCCATCGACTCCCATTTCACCCACAACGCCTGGCGCAACACCGCCATCAATGATGGCGGCATCGGCAAAGTCAAATACACCATGGCTGCCGACATGAAGCACGACATCGCCAAGGCCTACGACGTTGAGTCCGAAGGCGGCGTGGCATTCCGTGGCGCGTTCCTGATCGACGACAAGGGCGTTGTGCGCTCGCAGATCATCAACGACCTGCCGCTGGGCCGTAACATGGAAGAGCTGATCCGCCTGGTCGACGCTCTGCAATTCCACGAAGAGCACGGTGAAGTCTGCCCTGCCAACTGGAAAAAAGGCGACAAAGGCATGAACGCTTCGCCAGAAGGCGTTGCGGCTTACCTGACCGAGAACGCTGGCAAGCTGTAAGCCACGTTCGAAGCAAAAAAACCGGCCTGAGAGGGCCGGTTTTTTTATGCGCGGGATTTGGCTTCAGTCGCCGAAGTCTTCCCAGCCGCCCATCTGTTTCCAACGGTTGACGATGCCGCAGAACAGCTCGGCGGTCTTCTCGGTGTCGTAGCGGGCCGAGTGGGCCTCACGACCGTCGAAGTCGATACCGGCAGCCTGGCAGGCCTTCGCCAGCACGGTCTGGCCATAGGCCAAACCGGCCAGGGTCGCAGTGTCGAAGCTGGAGAACGGGTGAAACGGGTTGCGTTTCATGTCCAGGCGCGCCACGGCGGCATTGAGGAAGCCCAGGTCGAAGCTGCTGTTGTGGCCCACCAGGATCGCGCGTTTGCAGCCATTGGCCTTCAGGGCCTTGCGTACGCCACGGAAGATGTCGGTCAGCGCCGCCTCTTCACTGACGGCCATGCGCAGTGGGTGATCAAGCTTGATCCCGGTGAATTCCAGGGCCGCCGCTTCGATGTTGGCGCCTTCGAACGGCTCGACGCGGAAGAAGTGGGTGTGTTCCGGGAACACGAAACCCTGTTCATCCATGCCGATGGTCGTGGCGGCGATTTCCAGCAGCGCGTCAGTGGCGCAATTGAAGCCGCCGGTTTCTACGTCGATGACAACCGGCAGGTAGCCACGGAAACGCTCGGCCATCGGGTGACGGGAACCGCCACCACCGCCGCCGTGTTCCTGGTCGTCGTCGTAATGGTCTTCACTCACGGGTGTTCCTCCAGCAGGCGCCAGCGCAGTGTTTCACCGGCGCGCAGCGGGATAACGGTCAGCTCGCCAAACGGCAGGCTGGTGGGGGCGGTCCAGTCTTCACGGACCAGGGTAATGCGGTCGGTATTCGCCGGCAGGCCATAGAAACGTGGGCCGTTGAGGCTGGCGAACCCTTCAAGCTTGTCCAGCGCGTTGCGTTGTTCGAACGCTTCGGCATACAACTCGATCGCCGCATAGGCGGTGTAACACCCGGCACAACCACACGCGGCTTCCTTGGCGTGTTGGGCGTGAGGTGCAGAGTCGGTACCGAGGAAAAATTTCTCGCTGCCACTGGTGGCGGCATCGAGCAGCGCTACCTGGTGCGTGTTGCGCTTGAGAATCGGCAGGCAATAGAAGTGCGGCCGAATCCCGCCCACCAGCATGTGGTTGCGGTTGTACAGCAGGTGATGCGCGGTGATGGTCGCGCCGACGTTGGCCGAAGCCTCGGTGACGAACTGCACGGCATCGGCGGTGGTGATGTGCTCGAACACCACCTTGAGGGTCGGGAACAGCTCGACAACTCGGCGCATGTGCTCGTCGATGAAGATCTTTTCACGATCGAACACATCGACATCGCCACGGGTGACTTCACCGTGGATCAGCAACGGCATGCCCACTTCGGCCATGGCTTCGATGGCCGGCAGGATCTTGTCGATACTGGTGACGCCGGAATCGGAGTTGGTGGTCGCGCCGGCCGGGTAGAGCTTGGCGGCGTGCACGAAACCACTGGCCTTGGCCTGGCGGATTTCTTCGGGCTGGGTGCGGTCGGTCAGGTACAGCACCATCAACGGTTCGAAGCGGCTGCCGGCCGGTCGTGCAGCGAGAATGCGCTGGCGATAGGCTTCGGCTTGCGCGGCGTTACGCACCGGAGGTACCAGGTTAGGCATGATGATGGCGCGGCCAAACGTGCGCGCTACATCGGCCACGGTTTGGGGCAACGCAGCACCATCGCGAAGATGAATATGCCAGTCGTCGGGACGCAGCAGGGTCAGGCGGTCGGACATTGGGGATTCCAGGCGGGTCAATCTGGTGGGAATGCTACCGGAAAAGACTCTTGCAGGCACTCGCTATCAAGTTTTGCAGGATGCGACCGATATCCCTGGGTATGCCTTAACGATGTATGACGCCTTGATGTGTTGTAGAAACCAGTGGAGCCTCCCGTGCGCCAGCATTATCTAGCCCTGCTCAGTGTGTTCGCCAGCCTGCCCGCGATGGCCCTCACGTTCCAGACACGTCTGGAGAATATTGAGTGGAAAGTGGAGGGCGATAAATTCGAGTGCCGCTTGACCCAGCCGATCACCGATTTCGGCTCGGGCGAGTTCGTGCGCCGGGCCGGCGAGCAGGCGACGTTTCGCCTGAAAGCCTTTAACGGCTCGTTGGGTGCCGGTTCCGCAACCCTGTTGGCGGCGGCTGCGCCGTGGCAGCCGGGGCGTGGCGATATCAACCTGGGGGCGGTGCGTGTCGGCAGTGGCGATGTGCTGTTCAACAGCTCCCAGGCCCAGGCCGGGCGTTTGTTTACCGGCCTGCTCGAAGGGCGCAGCCCGACGGTGCGTCACTATAGCCGCGACGGCGGTTACTCCGAGATCCGCCTGCTGCCGGCGAAATTCAGCAAGGCCTACAACGACTACCAACTCTGCACCACCAAGCTGCTGCCGATGAATTTCGAGCAGGTCAGACAGACCGAGGTGGGTTTCCCGGGTGGCGGCATCGAACTGGACGCGGCGGCCAGGAAAAAGCTCTCGGTGATTCTCGAATTCATGAAAGCCGACCCGACGGTCAACCACGTCGAGTTGAATGGCCACTCCGACAACAGCGGCAATCGCCTGACCAATCGCGACGTTTCGCGGCGTCGTGCATTGGCGGTAATGGACTACTTCAAGGCCAATGGCATCCAGGAATCGCAGATTACCCTGCGCTTTCATGGCGAAAGCTATCCGCTGGCGCCGAACACCAACGCGGCCAACCGGGCGAAAAACCGCCGGGTGAATATTCAGCTCGAACGGGTGGCAGCCCCCGAGAAACCGGCGCCCCAGGCCAAGGCGCCAGGCAACGCTGCCGCCACCTCATAAGGTGCGGCGTTTCGTCGCCCGCTCGACATAATCTGTCGCTTTATCTTCATTTGCTGTCGCGCCTCTGTAATTTCACGGTTTTGGTCGGTAGAATCGACGCCTTTCCGTACAACCCCGTGGAGTGATGGCATGGCCGACGTAAACAAGGTCGTTCTCGCGTATTCCGGCGGCCTGGACACTTCGGTGATCCTCAAGTGGCTGCAGGATACTTATAACTGTGAAGTGGTGACCTTCACTGCTGACCTGGGTCAGGGCGAAGAGGTCGAACCTGCACGTGCCAAGGCGCAAGCCATGGGCGTGAAAGAGATCTACATTGACGACCTGCGCGAAGAGTTCGTCCGCGATTTCGTTTTCCCGATGTTTCGCGCCAACACTGTCTACGAAGGCGAGTACCTGCTGGGTACTTCCATCGCACGTCCGCTGATCGCCAAGCGCCTGATCGAAATCGCCAACGAAACCGGCGCCGACGCCATTTCCCATGGCGCCACCGGCAAGGGCAACGACCAGGTGCGTTTCGAACTGGGCGCCTACGCCTTGAAGCCAGGCGTAAAAGTGATTGCTCCGTGGCGTGAATGGGACCTGTTGTCCCGTGAAAAGCTGATGGACTACGCTGAAAAGCACGCGATCCCGATCGAGCGTCACGGCAAGAAGAAGTCCCCGTACTCGATGGACGCCAACTTGCTGCACATCTCCTATGAAGGCGGCGTGCTGGAAGACACCTGGACCGAGCACGAAGAAGACATGTGGAAATGGACCGTCTCCCCGGAGAACGCTCCTGACAAGGCCCAGTACCTGGAACTGACCTACCGCAACGGCGACATCGTCGCGCTGGACGGCGTCGAAATGACCCCGGCCACCGTACTGGCGACCCTGAACCGTATCGGTGGCGAACACGGTATCGGCCGCCTCGACATCGTCGAGAACCGTTACGTGGGCATGAAGTCCCGTGGTTGCTACGAAACCCCGGGCGGCACCATCATGCTGCGCGCTCACCGCGCCATTGAGTCCATCACCCTGGACCGTGAAGTGGCTCACCTCAAAGACGAGTTGATGCCCAAGTACGCCAGCCTGATCTACACCGGCTACTGGTGGAGCCCTGAGCGTCTGATGCTGCAACAGATGATCGACGCTTCCCAGGTCCACGTGAACGGCGTTGTGCGCCTGAAGCTGTACAAGGGCAACGTGATCGTGACCGGTCGCAAGTCCGATGAGTCGTTGTTCGACGCCAACATCGCCACTTTTGAAGAAGATGGCGGCGCCTACAACCAGGCAGACGCGGCAGGCTTCATCAAGCTGAACGCGTTGCGCATGCGCATTGCGGCCAACAAAGGTCGCAAGTTGTTCTGAGTGTTGTAAGTTGCAATGAAAAATGGCCCCTCAAGGGGCCATTTTTTTTGGTTGAAAATACATCCGGAATCATCGGGCGTGCGCCTGTGTTTATTGTTCGCTTCGAAAAAGTTCAGGTACTCCAGGAGATGATCTGGAGTGTTTATATTTTTACGGGGGCAATGTTTATTAATTTCGCTCGATAAGTGATGCATTGTTGAAAGTGAGATTTTTTCTTGTAGGCAGGAACTATGTACTACAGAAAATTCACTCAGAAATGTACCGCGAATATGTCAGATGCTGACATGCCTGTAGGATTTATGGAGCGTTAGTAATTATGTCGAATGGAACTTTTAAAAACCCGGTTTCCCTCCGGGTTCACAGGTCTTCTGACAGTGCACAAGGGGCATTTCCTGAAACTTGTGTACGGCGCGTTTACCCGGGCCCGCGTAATCCTGGGAATTTTCACTCAAAATATGTTTGTGCTCGGAAAGTTCTGAAAGCCCCAACAAAACTGAATAGCTCCGATCTGGCGTTTTTTTGTAGGTTAAATCCTATGTCTTTGTGGGTTAGGTCTCTGCTTGCTGTTGCTTGGGGGGGAGCGCTATGCCAAGCGAGAAACGACTAGGCTATTGTGCTTACTCTTAATAATTCGAACAGCGAAATTGGACTTGCCCATGAATAAAGTGCTGATCGTGGATGATCATCCCGTCATTCGTCTTGCTGTACGTATGCTAATGGAACGTCATAGTTATGAGGTCGTTGCCGAGACCGATAACGGTGTCGATGCCTTGCAACTTGCGCGCGAGCATATGCCGGACATTGTCATACTGGACATTGGAATTCCCAAACTCGATGGCCTGGAAGTTATATGCCGGCTGTCATCAACCAAACAGGCACATCCCTTCAAGGTGCTGGTGCTGACGTCCCAGGCGCCCGGGCATTTCTCGATGCGGTGCATGCAGGCGGGTGCTGCCGGCTACGTGTGCAAGCAACAGGATCTCACCGAGCTGTTGAGCGCGGTCAAGGCGGTGCTGTGCGGGTACAGC
Source organism: Pseudomonas sp. F8002 (assembly GCF_013385495.1). Classification (NCBI taxonomy): domain Bacteria; kingdom Pseudomonadati; phylum Pseudomonadota; class Gammaproteobacteria; order Pseudomonadales; family Pseudomonadaceae; genus Pseudomonas; species Pseudomonas sp. F8002. The sequence goes on from NZ_JACAPW010000001.1 coordinate 407,640, forward strand.
TACTTCCCCAACCAGGCGTTGAACTCGGTGCGCTCCACGATGGGCAACGCCAGCGAAGCGGACATGGTCGAGCGCCTGTCCGGCCGGGAGATGATGGTGTTGCAGCAGTTGGCCCGCGGCAAGACCAACAAGGAGATCGCCGATGGCATGTTCCTGAGCAACAAGACTGTGAGCACCTACAAGACCCGCTTGCTGCTCAAGCTCAACGCACGCTCGCTGGTGGACTTGATCGAGCTGGCCCAGCGAAACGGCCTGGTGTAGGCCGGCCTCACATTTACATCCAGTCAGAAAAAAGCCTCCGCAAGGGAGGCTTCTGTTTATCGTTGGATCGATTAGAGATCGAAGTCGTAATCGGCCAACTGTTTTTGCAAGCGCCGCTCTTCCAGAAGGTTGTCGATGGTGCGGCGTTTGCTCAAATTGGTCTTGGCCACCTCTACCGGTGCTTCTGCTGCATCATCGTCGGATTCAGCGCCAACAACGTCGTCTTCTACATCCAGTTGTTCTTTGCCAGTGCTCATAAGGTTAACTCCAGGCTAAGACTGCCGTTGGCGCTCCTTATAACGATAATCTCGGGCCTGGTAAAAAAGATTTTTTCAATCGACTCATCGATAAAAGCAATGATGGCTCAATCGTCGGAAGTCTTTTCCTTGTATTCGCACAGGTCTTCGATGCGGCAGCTGCCACAGCGTGGCTTGCGGGCCTGGCAGACATAGCGTCCGTGAAGGATCAACCAGTGATGCGAGTCCAGCAGATACGGCTTGGGCACGAACTTCATCAGCTGTTTTTCCACCTCCACCACATTTTTTCCGCGGGCAATACCGGTTCGGTTGCTGACCCGAAAGATGTGTGTGTCCACCGCCATGGTCAATTGGCGAAATGCCGTATTGAGCACCACATTGGCGGTTTTTCGGCCAACACCCGGAAGGGCTTCCAGGGCTTCGCGCGTTTGCGGTACTTCGCTGCCGTGCAGTTCCACCAGCAGCCGGCATGTCTCGATGACATTCTTCGCCTTGCTGTTGTACAGGCCGATGGTCTTGATGTATTCGGACAACCCCTCAACCCCCAGCGCGTAGATCGCCTCCGGGGTGTTCGCCACCGGATACAACTTGGCGGTGGCCTTGTTGACGCCGACGTCTGTGGACTGGGCCGAGAGAATCACGGCGATCAGCAACTCGAACGGCGAGGAATAGGCCAGTTCGGTTTTTGGTTCCGGGTTGTCTTCGTGAAGCCGACGGAAAATTTCCAGGCGTTTTGCGGCGTTCATGGGGCGAGCGGTTCCTTGCAGACAGTCAGTGTGGTTACGAAAAACGAGCCCAATAACCCTAGCAGGATAAACGCGGCGGTCACCCGCAATACACGCTTCATCACGTGCGGCTTATGATCAAGGGCTTCAAGTGCGAGCATCGGCCGCTACCAGTGCTGCAAGCGCCTGCTCTGCTGTTTCGAAGTGTTGTTGCAGGATGATCAACTGCGACTGCTGTTCAAAGGTCGGCGGGTGACCAAAGGCTTTCAACGATTTGTGCAATTGAGCACGGCTCATGGCCAGGTTGATCTTGGCCTTCTTCAAGGCCGCGTCCATCGCGGCGGCTTTTTGTGCACGAACCCGCTCAATCGCGGCCTGGACCGGGTTCTCCGTCGCCGCAGCCACCGGGGCAGCGCGCTTGGTGCGTGCCAGGCGTTCGGCGAGTTTCTGTTCCTCCTCGCGTTGCAGCCGCGCGTTGCGCTGTTCAAACCGCCGCCGGGCCCGATCGCGTTTGAGGCTGCGTGCCTGGCGCTCATGATCACTGGAGGCCAGCCCGCCGACAATCGGCACCACTGTGGTCAACGGACGCATTTCGATGCAATCAACCGGGCAAGGTGCCACACACAGGTCGCAGCCCGTGCACTCGTCGATAATCACCGTATGCATCAATTTGGCAGCACCGACGATAGCGTCCACCGGGCAAGCCTGGATGCATTTGGTACAGCCGATGCACTCCGCTTCACGGATAAACGCGATCTGCGCGGGCGCCTCGCCTCGGGACGTGTCCAGTTCCAGCACCGGGAGCTTCAGCAGTTGCGCCAGGCCGGCAATGGTTTCCTGGCCGCCCGGTGGGCACTTGTTGATCGCCTCGCCCTGGGCAATGCCTTCTGCGTAGGGCTTGCAGCCAGGATGCCCACATTTGCCACATTGGGTTTGCGGCAGCAGGGCGTCGATACGTTGAATCAGGCTCATGGTTTGATCATTGCGTTGGAACCCGGAAAAGCCACAGCCAACAACGGGCCGACAGCAAACAGAATCCGATTATCCGGCAAGCGAGGAGGGGGTACTAGCTGAAACCGCCCCATGGCCGAGACCATGGGGCAGTCAGCCGATGTTACTTGATGCGCTGACCCGGCTTGGCGCCGCTGTCCGGGCTCAACAGGTAGATCTCTTCACCGCCAGGACCGGCCGCCATCACCATGCCTTCGGAGATACCGAACTTCATTTTCCGTGGCTTGAGGTTGGCGATCATCATGGTCAGGCGACCATCGAGCTTGGACGGATCCGGATAGGCGCTCTTGATCCCGGAGAACACGTTGCGTTGCTCGTCACCGATGTCCAGGGTCAGGCGCAGCAGCTTGTCAGCGCCTTCCACGGCTTCGGCCTTGATGATCAGAGCCACCCGCAGGTCCACCGCAGCGAAGGCGTCGAAGTCGATTTCTGGCGACAGCGGATCTTTCGCCAGCTCGCCATTGCCGGCAGGTGCCGCATCGCCAGTGTCGGTCTTGCTGGCCTCGAGGTCTTCTTTCGAAGCGTCGGTCATGGCCTGGACTTTTACTGGATCGATACGGGTCATCAGGGGCTTGAACTCATTCAACTGATGGTTGCTGAGCAAGGTCGCGTGGTCGTTCCAGGTCAGTGGCGGCACGTTGAGGAACGCCTCTGCGTCGGCCGCCAGCAGTGGCAGTACCGGCTTGAGGAAGATCACCAACTGGCGGAACAGGTTGACGCCCGTGGCGCAGATGGCCTGGACTTCGGCTTGCTTGCCTTCCTGTTTGTTCAGCGACCACGGCGCCTTGTCGGCGATCCAGGCGTTGGCACGGTCGGCCAGGCCCATGATCTCGCGCATGGCGCGGGCAAAGTCGCGGGCTTCATAGGCGTCGGCGATGCTCGGGGCAGCGGCCAGGAACGCGTCGGTCAGCTCCGGCGCGGCGTTTTCCGCCACCAGCACACCGGCATTGCCCTTGTGGATAAACCCGGCGCAACGGCTGGCGATGTTGACGACCTTGCCCACCAGGTCCGAGTTGACCTTCTGTACGAAGTCTTCCAGGTTCAGGTCCAGGTCGTCGACGCCACGGCCCAGTTTGGACGCGTAGTAGTAGCGCAGGTATTCCGGCGACAGATGGTCCAGGTAGGTGCGGGCCTTGATAAAGGTGCCACGGGACTTGGACATCTTCTGGCCATTCACCGTCAAGTAGCCGTGAACCGCGATGCCGGTTGGCTTGCGGTAGCCCGAACCTTCGAGCATCGCCGGCCAGAACAGCGCGTGGAAGTTGACGATGTCCTTGCCGATGAAGTGATACAGCTCGGCGGTGGAGTCCTTGGCCCAGAACGCGTCGAAGTCCAGCTCCGGCGTACGGTCGCACAGGTTCTTGAAGCTGGCCATGTAGCCAATCGGCGCGTCCAGCCATACATAGAAGTACTTGCCTGGTTCGCCCGGGATTTCAAAACCGAAGTACGGCGCATCGCGGGAGATGTCCCACTGCTGCAGGCCGGCGTCCAGCCATTCGGCGATCTTGTTCGCCACGGCGTCCTGCAGGGTGCCGCTGCGGGTCCAGGTTTGCAGCATTTGCTGGAAATCCGGGAGCTTGAAGAAGAAGTGCTGGGAATCCTTGAGCACCGGGGTGGCGCCGGAGATGGCAGACTTCGGATCCTTCAGGTCGGTAGGCGCGTAGGTGGCGCCGCATTTTTCGCAGTTGTCGCCGTACTGGTCCTCAGTGCCGCATTTCGGGCAGGTGCCCTTGATGAAGCGGTCGGCCAGGAACATTTTCTTTTCCGGGTCGAAATACTGGGTGATCGAACGCGTGGCAATGTGCCCGGCATCCTTCAGGCGCAGGTAGATCTGGCTCGACAGCTCGCGGTTTTCTTCGGAGTGGGTCGAGTGGAAGTTGTCGAAATCCACCAGGAACTCGGCAAAGTCGGCGCTGTGTTCAGCCTGGACGTTGGCGATCAGTTGTTCCGGGGTGATGCCTTCCTTCTCGGCGCGCAACATGATGGCCGAACCGTGGGCGTCGTCCGCGCAGACATAAATGCATTGATTGCCGCGATGCTTCTGGAAGCGCACCCACATATCGGTCTGGATGTACTCAAGCATATGGCCAAGGTGGATAGAACCATTGGCATAGGGCAGGGCGCTGGTGACGAGGATCTTGCGTGGCTCGGACATGGGGCTCGGCTACTTGATGAAACGGAGGTCGGCCACTATAAAGCGCCGGGAAATTTATTTCACCCCGTGCGGCTGTTTCAGGATTTTCCCAACGGCCGAAAGCGTGCCGCTAAGGCGCTGGAACGGTTAGGATAGCCGCCTGTTTTAGTCAGTCTTTTTTCGGGAGTAGCCCATGAGCGCCGTCAATCGCGCAGCGGTGGAAGCCGTTCTTCGCCAATACACCGACCCCTACCTGAACCAGGACCCTGTCAGCGCCGGGTGCGTACGCGCCATCGACGTGCAGGGTGACAAGGTTTCGGTCCAGCTTGAGCTGGGCTATGCCGCCGGGCTGTTCAAGAGCGGCTGGGCGCAGATGCTGCAAATGGCCATCGAAGGCGTGGACGGCGTCAGCTCGGCCAAGGTCGACATCCAGTGCGTGATCGCCGCGCACAAGGCCCAGGCGCAGATCCCGGGCCTGGCCAACGTCAAGAACGTGGTGGCCGTGGCCTCCGGCAAGGGCGGCGTGGGCAAATCCACCACCGCCGCCAACCTGGCCCTGGCCCTGGCCCGCGAAGGCGCGCGCGTCGGGATTCTCGACGCCGACATCTATGGTCCGAGCCAAGGTGTGATGTTCGGTATCGCTGAAGGCACCCGGCCGAAGATCAAGGACCAGAAATGGTTCGTGCCGATCGAGTCCCATGGCGTGGAAGTGATGTCCATGGCCTTCCTGACCGACGACAACACGCCGATGGTCTGGCGCGGCCCGATGGTTTCCGGCGCTTTGCTGCAACTGGTCACCCAGACCGATTGGGGCAACCTGGACTACCTGGTGATCGACATGCCACCAGGCACCGGCGATATCCAGCTGACCCTGGCGCAGAAAGTGCCGGTGGCCGGCGCGGTGATCGTCACCACGCCGCAGGACCTGGCGCTGCTGGATGCCCGCAAGGGCGTGGAGATGTTCCGCAAGGTCAACATTCCGGTACTGGGCGTTGTGGAAAACATGGCGGTGCACATCTGCTCCAACTGCGGCCACGCCGAGCATCTGTTCGGTGAAGGCGGCGGCGAGAAGCTGGCGACCCAGTACGGGGTTGAACTGCTGGCGTCGTTGCCGCTGTCGATGGGGATTCGAGAGCAGGCTGACGGTGGCAAGCCGACGGTGGTTGCCGAGCCCGATGGTCAGATTGCCATGGTTTACCAGGAGCTGGCCCGCCACGTAGGTGCGCGGATCGTACTTCAGGAAGCTGAGGCCCAGGCGATGCCGACCATCACTGTCAGCGACGACTGATCCACCTGACGGGAAAGAAGCCTCGACGGTGTCGGGGCTTTTTCTTGCCTGGCGAATACCCAGGCTCCGCCTGTTACCCTTTTACGTAATTGCTGGTGTAAGCATTCACTTACTTTTTCGTAAGTGTTTGGGTTTTTTCGTCGGTGCAGACGTCTTGAATTGATTGCCTATATTTCTATCTATTTGAAATATAACAATTATTTTTTATTGAACGAGCGCGCAAACTTGTAGCCCTGCGATTTGGATCCCGTTGAACTTCCCCGGGAACTCTCTAAGATCAGCCCTGTGTCCACGGATTGACACAGTCATCAAGGAACGATGATTCAGGGAACCTCGCAGGATGCGATTCATCAGGACGATGAAAAGGAACACAGGGACTAGGGAAAAAATGTGGGCGGGTCATACCGCCCCTTTTTTTTGCCTGTAGAAAAGTGAAACCCTGCCCCGCAGAAATGCAAAAAGGCCCGCAAGGGGCCTTTTGGAGGGCATCGACGCTATCAGCGTTCGAGGTCGGCAATCTTGCCTTTTTTGCCATCCCACTCTGCCGCATCCGGCATCGGGTCTTTGCGCTCAGTGATATTCGGCCAGATTTCCGCCAGCTCGACGTTCAACTGAATAAATTCCTGCATCTCTGCCGGGACTTCGTCCTCGGAGAAAATAGCGACGGCCGGGCATTCTGGTTCACACAGCGCGCAGTCAATGCACTCGTCCGGGTGGATGACCAGGAAATTCGGGCCTTCGTAGAAGCAGTCCACCGGACACACTTCTACGCAGTCGGTGTACTTGCACTTGATGCAGTTGTCGGTGACGACGAAGGTCATTTCTAATTTTCTCCTCAGGCGGCGGCAGCGAAACCCTTTGTGGCAGGGCTCGCGAGGTTCGGGAGCGATAGTCTGCAGGCCAGGCTAAAAGCCCGCAGCATCCCAAACCGCGCGAGAGTCTACCAGCTTGCAAGCGTCTGCGTTATATCCGAGTCTTCAGTGCATATAACATTTCGAGCGCTTTTCGCGGCGTCAAGTCATCCAGGTCAAGCTTAGCCAACTCATCCAGTACCGGATGAGGCAGGCTGGCGAACATGTCGCTCTGGTGCGGCGCGCTGGGTTTGTTGCTGGCCTTGGCCGGGCTGGCCACGGGAATCTCATGGGGCAGCGCGGTTTCTTCCAGGCGGCTCAGGTGCTCGCGAGCACGGGTAATCACCTCGGCCGGCACCCCCGCCAGTTGCGCCACGGCCAGGCCGTAACTCTGGCTTGCCGGGCCGGGCAGCACGTGGTGCAGGAACACGATGCGCTCGTTGTGCTCGGTGGCATTGAGGTGCACGTTGGCTACCAACGGCTCGTTTTCCGGCAGCACGGTCAGTTCGAAGTAGTGCGTCGCGAACAGCGTATATGCCCGCAGGTGCGCCAGACGCTCGGCCGCCGCCCACGCCAGGGACAGCCCGTCGAAGGTGCTGGTGCCGCGGCCCACTTCGTCCATCAGCACCAGGCTGCGTTCGGTGGCGTTGTGCAGGATGTTGGCGGTTTCGCTCATTTCCACCATAAAGGTCGAACGGCCGCCGGCCAGGTCATCGCTGGAACCGATCCGGGTGAAGATGCGGTCCACCAGTGACAATTCGCAGCTTGCCGCCGGCACGAAGCTGCCGATATGCGCCAGCAGCACGATCAACGCGGTCTGACGCATGTAGGTGGATTTACCGCCCATGTTCGGACCGGTGATCACCAGCATCCGGGTATCGTCGTCCAGCGACAGGTCGTTGGCGACGAACGGCGTGGTCAACACCTGCTCAACCACCGGGTGGCGACCTTGCACGATGCGCATGCACGGCTCGCTGACAAAGCGCGGGCAGTTCAGGTCAAGGTTCAGGGCACGCTCGGCCAGGTTGCTCAGTACATCCAGCTCGGCCAGGGCGGCTGCGGTGTCCTGCAACGGCGCCAGCTTGTCGATCAGGCTTTCGAGTAAGGCTTCGTAGAGCATTTTCTCCCGGGCCAGGGCGCGGCTTTTGGCCGACAGCGCCTTGTCTTCGAATTCTTTAAGCTCCGGAGTGATAAAGCGCTCGGCACCCTTGAGGGTCTGGCGGCGCTGGTAATCGATCGGCGCCTGCTCGGCCTGCTTGCTTGGCAACTCGATAAAGTAGCCGTGCACGCGGTTGTAGCCGACTTTCAGGTTGGCCAGGCCGGTGCGGGCTTTTTCACGGGCTTCCAGGTCAATCAGGAACTGCCCGGCGTTCTCGCTCAGGGATTGCAGCTCATCCAGCTCGGTGTCGTAACCGGTCTTCAACACGCCACCGTCACGGATGATCGCGGGCGGGTTGTCGATGATGGCTTTTTCCAGCAGCGCCGCCAGTTCCGGGTAGGTGCCGGTGGTGACTGCCAGCTGCTGCAGGTGCGGTGCTTCCAGTTCGGTCATCGCCGCTTGCAGTTGCGGCAGGGCGCCGAGGGCATCGCGCAGGCGTGCCAGGTCGCGGGGCCGCGCGTTACGCAGGCCGATCCGCGCCAGGATCCGCTCGATATCGCCGATTTCCTTGAGCTGCGGTTGCAGCTTTTCAAAGCGGTAGCGGTCGAGCAGGCAGGTAATAGAGGTCTGGCGGGCTTGCAGCACGGTCAAATCCCGCAGCGGGCGGTTCAACCAGCGGGTGAGCAAGCGGCTGCCCATGGCGGTCTGGCAACGGTCGACCACCGATTGCAGGGTGTTGTCGCGCCCGCCGGCCAGGTTGGTGTCCAGTTCCAGGTTGCGACGGCTGGCGCCATCCAGCACCACGGTGTCGTCCAGGCGTTCATGACGCAGGCTGCGCAAATGCGGCAGGGCGGTGCGCTGGGTTTCCTTGGCATAGCTCAGCAGGCAACCGGCAGCGCCGATGGCCAGGGTCAGAGTCTCGCAACCGAAGCCCTTGAGGTCTTGCACGGAGAATTGCTGGCACAGGCTTTTCAGCGCCGAATCACGCTCGAAATCCCACGGCGCACGACGCTTGGTCCCACGGCGACGTTCCGCCGGCAGGTCCTTTGGCCAGTCGTCCGGGATCATCAACTCCACCGGATTGACGCGCTCAAGCTCCGCCAGCAGATTCTCCCAGCCCTTGATCTCCAGCACCGTGAAGTTGCCACTGGTGATATCCAGGACTGCCAGGCCGAACAGGCGTTCGTCCCCCAGTACTGCCGCGATCAGGTTGTCGCGGCGCTCATCCAGCAGCGCCTCATCACTCACCGTACCCGGCGTGATGATGCGCACCACCTGGCGTTCCACCGGGCCCTTGCTGGTGGCCGGGTCGCCGATCTGCTCACAGATCACCACCGACTCTCCCAGCTTCACCAGCTTGACCAGGTAACCTTCCAACGAATGATATGGAATCCCGCACATCGGAATTGCCTGCCCGGCCGACTGCCCGCGCGCGGTCAGGGTGATGTCCAGCAACTTGGCCGCCTTCTTCGCGTCTTCATAGAAGATCTCGTAGAAGTCGCCCATGCGGTAGAACATCAACTGATCAGGGTGCTGGTTTTTCAGGCGCCAGTACTGCTGCATCATCGGGGTGTGGCTGGAGAGGTCGGTCATACGCGGGGTTCAGCTCTTCCTGTCGATTTTTGGCAAGGGTAAATAGGCTAATGGTACATTGATTTTTTATGCATTGTGGGCGGCTATACGATGTTGAATTCTCGCTACGAGCCTTATAAACGATGTGTTTGTCCTATGGTTTACGATGGAAACCAAGACAGATCGGGTTCGGTTGATCAATAAAAAAACCCGACGCTGGGTCGGGTTCTTTATTGCAGTGCCTTAGTAGATGTCAGGCTCGTTTTGCCTCAGCTGCCATCAATACAAGGTTCTGCTGTTTGGTCGCTTCGGTCAGCACTTCGCTGTATACGCGCTTTTTTTGATCAGATTTAGCGTTACGAATAAAGTCGGCAAAGGGGCTTTTTGCACCTTTGGTCAAGCCCAGCTTAATCGAAATCATCATTACGCTCCTGATGGTTGCCCGAGTCTGGCCTCAAGATCGGCCCGCGTGTGTCGCTCAGGAATATGGTAGTCAATTTTTTCGACACCGGCCTTGTACAATCGTCCCGAGTTGTCAATGTGCTTGAGCAGCAAATCCACGTGGATATCGCCGCCGTACTCTAGCTTAAGTGCGTTGACGACGTCACGTGCGGCAAAGTACTGGTCGATGAAATGCTCTTTACGAATCCTTCTTCCTTCTGCTTCTTCGCGAGCTTTGACGAAGTCCCAAGCGAGCCTCGGATCCTGGTAGACGTACAGAATCTGTACGAACCTGCCTTTTCTTAAGGAACGATCCACATTCCGCCTGGCGACATCAATGTTTGAAAATGTTCCGTCAAGGAGGAACGACTGCTGTTGGTCCATCGCAAAATCCAGAATCTTCTCCACCAAAATAGAAACCCCTCTCTGGAATAACCAGGAGTTACCGCCGGTATAGGCAACAAATTCGCTACGAAGCTCATCGGGGTCAATTCGAAGGATCGGGGTGTCGGCAAAAAGATTCACGAGCGCGATTGATGCCTCGGTTTTTCCTGCACCCGGTGAGCCGGCCATGTAGACCGATACAGGCGCCTCTTCCGGAGGATAGATAGCTTTGTCGGTCAGACGCCTGGCAATCATTTTCTTGTTTGAGCGAGCAAAGCGCAGCGCTTCGTCTGAGACTTCTTGCTCTGAGTGCGTCATGACTTTTCTGATTGGATCTGCAAAGTGCGTCATCAACAAACCCAGCATTTTTCCGATAGGCGCAGGTTAGCATGCGAGGCAGACCACAAATGGTTAGGTAAAAACCTGCAATCAATGCATTAAATATGCAAATAAGCATTTGCCAAGCATCAAAACTGCCTGCACTATCCGCGTTATGCAAAAACGCAACGTTTCTATCGTCTTAAGAGAGCTGCTGGACCGCGACCGGATCTCCCCCACGGAGCTTCACCGGCGTACCGGCGTGCCTCAATCCACACTGTCCCGGATCCTCAGCGGCAAGATCGTTGATCCGTCGGACAAGCACATCTCGCGCATCGCCGATTACTTCCAGGTCAGCACCGATCAGCTGCGCGGGCGCGCAGGGCTGGTGCCGGTGCGGTCGGACGAGCGTGACCCGATGCATTCGGAACTCAAGGACATAAGCCTGTGGGACGACGAAACACCCGTTAATGATGACGAGGTGTCGATCCCCTTTCTGCGCGAGGTTGAATTGGCTGCTGGATCAGGAAGATTCGTCATTGAGGAAAGCGAGAAGGCCAGCCTGCGATTCGGCAAGCGCAGCCTGCGGCATAACGGTGTGCAGTTCGACCAGGCCAAGTGCGTGACGGTGCGCGGCAACAGTATGTTGCCGGTGCTGCGCGACGGCGCCACCGTAGGTGTCAATGCGGGCAAATGCGGGATTGGTGACATCGTCGATGGCGATCTTTACGCCATCAATCACAACGGCCAGCTACGGGTGAAACAGCTCTATCGCCTGCCTTCCGGGATTCGCCTGCGTAGCTTCAACCGCGATGAACATCCGGACGAGGACTACAGCTTCCAGGAAATTCAGGATGAACAGATCAGCATCCTTGGTCACGTTTTCTGGTGGGGCATGTACGCCCGCTAACCCTTCTGTGTAAGACAAAGCCCGCCAGTGAGCGGGCTTTTTTTCGTCTGCGTAAAACCACCAAACCCTTTGCCTGCGGGGCTATAAATGCACCTGCGCATTTCTTGCGCAAAAATAAATGCATTTGTGCATTGACTGTATATGCATACATGCATATTCTTCATCTCAAGCCAGCCAAGAAGGCCTGGTGGAGGCGGCAAGGATGCTGCCAAGGAAGACAAGGACGTTACGCAGCACCGGCAAGGACGCCATCGAAGCGATGGCAAGGATGCCAGGCAATACCGGCAAGGATGCCGACGCTCTTTAGTTTCAAACCGCTTCAAGAACAGGCAGCGATGAACCGGCCTTAACGGTTCAGAGGGTTGGCAACTGGCCCGGGTGTGCAGCGTAAAGCACCAGAAGCAGTTATCCGGCAGACAGGGATCGTGGTCGGAAAAACATTGAGGAAAGAACCGTACCGCGCCAGTAGCGCCGAAAGTTCGAGGACAGCATTACTGAAAAGCCCGGGCAACCGGGCTTTTTGGAATGCCTACCTAGAGAACCCATTCAAATTGAAACAAACACCTACAACCGGCGACCTGCCGGTATCACTCATTCCAGGAGGCGTGACATGACAAACGAGCAGCAAGCGTTGGCGGAAATGCCTATCTGGCTGGTCATCGTATTGGCGGTGATTGGCGGGGTTTCCGGAGAAATGTGGCGCGCCGACAAGGAAGGCGCCCGCGGTTGGTCGCTTATGCGGCGCCTGGCCCTGCGTTCGGGGGCCTGCATGGTGTGCGGGGTATCAGCCCTGATGCTGTGCTACGCCGCGGGCATGTCGATCTGGACGGCCGGCGCCATTGGGTGCCTGACCGCCATGGCCGGCGCCGACGTGGCCATCGGCCTTTATGAACGCTGGGCGGCCAAGCGCATCGGCGTCAACGAAGGCCCTGGCCGGGACCCGCAGTAACCGTTGCAAGGACGCTACTTAAATGACACTTATCGAAAAACCCTCCCAATTGCCCCAGGCCATCAGCGAGGCACTGCGCAGGGCGTTTCCGGAACTTAAGGTCGGCACTCATCAGGACTTTCAGGGCGCCGCGAACAACACCGGCGTGTTGATCACGGTCGAAGGCAATGGGCCGGGCCTTCGCTCCCGCGAGGGGCGCAAGGCCCATGCCCTGGGGATTTCACTCAAGGCCATGGTGGCCCCGGGTGCCTTGCCCTTTGATGCCTGCGACCTGGCCAGCCAACTGATGGACCTGGTGCTGGATAACCGCTGGAACCTGCCGCAGGCGCAGTGCGACCTGCCGACCAGCATCGTCGCTGCGCCTTCAATACGCACCAGCGCAGAGACGGACTACGACACCTGGACCGTCACCTTCACCCAAACCCTCTATATCGGACCGCCGCTGCTCAACGATCCCACAGGCCAACCGCTGTTCGCCTGCACTTGGGACGTCTCGAACATCGACGACCCTGACCAATACAAGCCGCTGGCGGAGTAGCCCATGTTCGACGCGCTGTTACGCATGCAACTGGGGCCGATCGTGGAGCGCCTGGCGGAAATGGAAAGCCAGCTCGAAGACCTGTATCGACGCGCCGAAAGTTTCTGTCGCATCGGCGTGTGCCAGGAGGTCGACGCCGCCAGCAATACCTGCAAGGTCAGCCACGGCGAACTGCTCACCCCGGCGATCCGCTTTTTCAACCCCAGCGCCGGAGCGCAGACGGAAACCCGCATCCCGTCAGTGGGCGAGCAATGCTTGCTGCTCAACTACGGCGGCGGGGAGGGCGGGGCGCAATCGGTGGCCTTGTTCGGCTTGAACAGCGACCGTTTTCCGCCGGTCTCAAGCGTTCCGACACTGACCCGGCGCCGCCATCAAGACGGCACACAAAGCGACTACGACGACGCCAGCCACACCTTCAACTGGGTCAATGGCCCCACCACGTTCATCGGTTCCCGCGAGCAGGTCGACATCAAGGTCGGCGCCGCCAGCCTCACGATGAGCGCCCAGGGCATCACGCTGCAAGTCGGCGGCACCAGCCTGTTGCTGGACGCCGGCGGCGCGCACTTCAGCGGCCCGGTGGTGGACCACCAGGGTCGAGTCATCAGCCCCTGACAAGGACATCCCATGATCGGAATCGATAGAAACACCGGTGCGGCGGTCGATGACTGGCTGCAATTTGTGCAGCGCGCTACCCGAGCGCTGACCACGCCCTTGGGCACTCGCCAGAAGCGTCCGCTGTACGGCTCGATGATCCCGCAACTGCTCGGGCAAAACCTCGGCGATGACCTGCTGATTCTCGCCCAGAGCCATGCCGCCCAGGCGTTCTACAACCCGCAGAACGGCATCGCCGACTTCGAGCCGCAAGTCATCGTCGCCAACCGCCAGGGCGCCGGCCTGTTGCTGCGCTTCGCCGGCACCTGGAAAAACCGCAAACAATCCTTTGAGGTGGTGACATGAGCATGCTGATACCCGGCCAGAACCAGCTGGCTGAGCCAGCGATCATTGCCGTCGATGAGTTCGAACCGTTGCTGGCGGAGTTCAAGGCGTTTGTCGTCGATTACGTCGCCACTCGTGCACCAGAAAATGCCGCCAAGCTGAAGGTCAGCCTGGAGAACGAGAGCGAGTTGCTGACGTTGGCGCTGGAAGCTTTTTGCGTTCGCCTGCAAACCCATGAGCGCAAATACAACGCCCGCATCAAGCAGATGCTGGCGTGGTGGGCCACCGGCAGCAACCTCGATGCGCGCCTGGCCGACATGGGCCTGCAGCGCCAGGTGCTCGACCCTGGTGACCCGGCGGCTTTCCCGCCGGTACCGCCAACATTGGAGAGCGACGATGACGCCCGGTTGCGTTATTACCTCGCGCCTCACGCTCCGGCGGCGGGTTCGCGGATGCAGTATCGCCGGGAGGTTTTCACCCTCGGTGAGCGTCCATCGGTGAAAGTGCAAAGTGCTACGCCGGGTGTGGTGACGGTCACTTATACCTTCGACCCGGACGGCTACGCGGCACGGGTCAAGGATGGTAATGGCCGTCGAACCGCGCCCGGCGAAGTGATGGTCACGGTCCTGTCCCGAGACGGGGATGGCACACCTTCTGCTGATTTGCTCGACGGTGTACGCCGGCATTTCGCCCGGCCTGATGTGCGACCGGAAACGGATCTCGTCACGGTGCAGGCGGCTCAGATCCTGCGCTACAAAATCCGCGTGGTGGCCAAGATCAACGCGGGCCCGGATTCCGGGCTCACTCAAGTCGCCGCCCAGAAACTGCTGCAAGACTATGCAGAGTCCTGCCATCGCCTGGAAGGGCGGGTGGACCCGAGCTGGATCGACTACGCCATCCACTCGGCGGGAGCTGCACAACTGCAAATCCTTGAACCGCTGGAGCCGATCGTCACCACCGCGTTCCAGGCTCCGTATTGCACGGGTGTCGAGGTGGAGGTGCGCACGCTATGAACGAGCCAAAAGGCAGCTTGCTGCCCGCCAACAGTTCGCCGTTGGAGAAGGCGCTGGACCTGGGTTTCGGGCAATTGCTCGATCGGGTGACGCCACCCTTTCCCGCCTTGATGAATCCGCTGCAGACGCCGGCTGAATTCCTTCCCTACCTTGCCGCTGATCGCGGCGTCAGTGAATGGGACGCCGCTGCCAGCGAGTCGGAGAAACGCCTCACCGTGGCCTTGTCCTGGCAAATCCAGCGTCAGGCCGGTACGCCCAAGGCGCTGAGCTACGCCGTCGAATCCCTGGGATTCACCCCCAATATCAGTGCCTGGTATCAACAGCGGCCAACCGGTCTGCCTTACACCTTTGATGTGCAGGCAATCATCGGTCGCAGTTGGTCCAGTGGCGATCACAACCGTTTGATCCGCCGCATCAACGCGGCCAAGAGCGAGCGGGACCTGGCCACCATCACCATCGTGCACGAGACGGCTGGTGGGCTGGCGCTGAGCGGTGTTGCTCATGCTGCACTTTGCGACAGCGAGCTTTCTCTTGCGGGGGCGCTGCCTGTACTCGTGCTTGGCGCCCGACTTCACAGCACCGGGGTCGCCCGGTACTACACCATTAACGATTACGACCTCAGGGCGCAGCCATGACAGAAGATATTACGCGCCTGGTGCGCTTCACCTCCAAAGGTTTGGGTGAAGTGTTGCAGGCAAAAAACCAGGGTTTGAAAGGTGAAATTACCCATATAGGCGCCGGGACTGGCCGTTATAACCCCGACGGCAGTGAGATTGCCTTGCGGGATGAACGCCAGCGGGTAGCAATTGCCGATTACGAAGACCTCGGTAATCAACAACTCAGAATGGCCGCGCTGTTTGATGGCGAGGCTGAGTATGAGATTGGAGAGTTTGGGTTTTACCTGGCTAGCGGGACCTTGCTGGCAGTTTATTCTGTTGCCGGGAAACTGCTCACCTACAAAGCGGCCGCGGCCCGTGTATTGCAGAAGTTCACGCTGGACCTAACACCACTGCCGGTCGATAGTGTCACGGTAGTAGTGGGTATGGAAAATCTTAATATTTTAATTGCAGAAGAACTGGCCGCTGTGGCTACAGCCAATATTGATAATATGGCTCGTCATCTGGGGGTTTTGTTTCGTGTTATGAAGTTGGAAGATGCTAGGGTTGCGAACTAGATATTGGGCTGGCCTCTTTAGTTATGGCTAATTGCCGGTACTGAGTGGTCTGAGAATGACAAAGTAAAGGAGCTTCTATTTTGAGTACGGAAACGCAGATAGCCAACTTGGTTCAGGCCTCCAATAACCTGACCACCGCCGTAAATGGCAAGATTGGCGATATTGATAAACGAATGGATCAAGCCCGTGCGGAATTTGATCAGTTTCGTGCACTTAAGGACGTTGTCGGAGAGCCCGGTGCCCCAGGGACATTGTTGATGAGCGTCTTCCAAGGGCTGATTTGGGGGACGGGAGCGCCTTATAACGTCGGTGCTTCCGGGGGGATCACAGCGACGGATCTTGGCTCCTCGATGGAGGTTTATGTCCACTTCAAGTTGCCATTCTCCATCAATACGGATGACCAGATGTTCTGGCTCAATATTCGTGGTTATAGTTACGGCAGTTCGTTGGTGTTGGACGAGACATTTGCTGGGTACGTGTATGCACCTCAGCGTGCGGTCATAAATCAATCTTGCTTTGGGAAGTTTGCACCCGCTATTTATGCTGATACGGCTGGTAATGCAATCTGCCGTATTAAAGTTCCCAATGTATATGTGACGTCCTTGCGAATTGACACTATGCAGGTTGGTGGCTATCGCGCGATCAAAGTTGGTGAGATCAAGTCGAAACTTTCCCTTTCCCCTACGGTGATTTTCTAATGACTGAAGCACTTATTACGCTAGCGCCATCTCATATTCCCAGCAAAGAAGGTCTTGAATGTTTGGAATGGTCCTCCATTCGCGTCCGTCGCGATCAACTTTTGCGAGAAACAGACCATACCCAAGTCCAGGACAGCCCTCTGAGTGAAGTTCAGCGTGCGGAAGTCGCTGCTTACCGCAAACTGTTGCGGGATGTCCCGCAAGATGTAGGCGATCCTTTCACTGTTGTATGGCCAGAAAAGCCTGGTTTCCTTAAATAACGATAGCCACCGCGAAAGCGGTTTTTTTTCGCCCGCCAAAGCCCCTCTCGCAGGGGCTTTGGCGTTTTCCACCCGGAGAATTCCACTCATGTTTAACCGCCAAACCTACACCGTCCTCATTCCATTCCCCACCGGCAACGGCCACTGGTCTACCGCCGGCGAGGAACTGGAACTGCTGGACGTCGAAGCATCCGCCCTGCGCACCGCTGGCCGCCTGGAACTGACCAGCGTCCTCAACTCCACCCCGAAGAAGGCTGACTGATCATGGCTGAGGTTTTGAACTTCGAACACAACGGCATCACCGTGAACGCCACCGAATCCCCCGAGGCCATGGGTGGCCTGGGCGATAACGTCATCGGCCTGGTGGGCACTGCCCCCAACGCCCATGCGTCGATTCCGAAAAATGCCCCGTTCCGCATCAACAGCTTCACCACCCAGGCGCTGCTGGACCCCACCGGCGCTGAAACCGGCACGCTGTTCCACGCCGTGTACCAGATCCTCAAAGTGGTCAAGGTGCCGGTCTACGTAGTGATCGTCGACGAGGGCACCACCCCGGCCGACACCCTCAATAACGTAATCGGCGGTGAAGAGCCGGTCACCGGCCGCAAACTGGGCCTCGCCGCCCTGGCCAGCGTCCCCGAAGACCTGACCATCATCGGCGCCCCGGGCTTCACCGGCACCAAGGCCGTGGCCGGCGAATTCGCCTCCTTCGGCAAGCGCATCAAGGCCCGTGTGGTGCTGGACGGCAAGGACGCAACCGTCGCCGACCAGGTGACCTACAGCGGCGAACTGGGCGGTGCCGATCTCGGTTTCGACCGTTGCCTGCTGGTGCACAACATGCCGTCGGTGTACTCCAAGGCCGCGAAGAAAAACGTGTTCCTGGCGCCGTCGTCCCTGGCCATCGCCGCGCTGGCCAAGGTCAAGCAGTGGGAAAGCCCGGGCAATCAGGTGACCTTCGCCGAAGACGTGTCCCGCGTGGTTGAGTACAACATCCTCGACACCTCCACCGAAGGCGACCTGCTCAACCGCTACGGCGTGAGCTACTACGCCCGCACCATCCTCGGCGGTTTCTCGCTGCTGGGTAACCGCTCCATCACCGGCAAGTTCATCAGCTACGTGGGCCTGGAAGATGCGATCAGCCGCAAGCTGGTCAAGGCCGGCCAGAAAGCCATGGCCAAGAACCTCACCAAGTCGTTCATGGACCAGGAGGTCAAGCGCATCAACGACTGGCTGCAAACCCTGGTGGCCGACGAGACCATTCCCGGCGGCAGCGTGTACCTGCACCCGGAATTGAACAGTGTCGAGAAATACAAGAACGGCACCTGGTTCATCGTCATCGACTACGGCCGCTACGCGCCGAACGAACACATGATTTATCAACTCAACGCCCGCGATGAAATCATCGAGCAGTTCCTGGAGGACGTTCTCTAATGTTTACCAACCGAATCAGACAGGCCATGGCGGCCACCCTTCAAGGCCTGCCGTTGTCGGCGACGGTCACCTCGTTCGCACCGCCGAAGATCGACTTCGACATGGAACAGATGACCGGCGGACGTTTCATCGCCGAAGAAATGGCCAAGAGCGCCAAAGTGCTCAACGCCACATTGGAGCTGCAAGGTGCGGGTCCGGAAATCATGCTTGCCCTGGGGGTGCGCCTGGGCGATGACATTTTGCTGAACGTGCGTGAAGCCGGCCAGGACCAGGACGGCAAGACTTACTTCACCTACCACACCATCGGCGGCAAGCTGAAAACCCTGACCGAGACAACCCTGAAGATGGGCGATAAACCCGCCATCACCCTGGAGTTCTCCTGCCGCACCTACAACCGCCTGGAAAACGGCATCCCGGTGATCGACATCGACGTGCGTACCCAGAAGTTTGTGCTCAACGGCGTCGACATCCTCGGCGATGCCCGCCGCGCGGTACTGATGCCTTAAGCCCCCGGGAGCGGGTTTTCCCGCTCCCATACTTCACCAAGGAATTGATTCATGGCCTGGATGCCTCCGCTGCACATCCTGCTGTCGCCGATCACCGCTGATACCGGCGCGCTGATCGAGCAGATTCAACTCAAGCCGTTGTTCTACGCCGCGCAAAAAGACGCGCTGGCCCGGGCCGGTGATGACGAGGACGATCAGTTCTTCGAACTGGCCAAACTCGCCACCGGCCTGTCGGAAAAAGAACTCGACCAACTCAAGCGTCCGGACTATGTGAGCATCGCCCAGTACGTGCACGACATGTCGACCCGGCCTGCCTCGTACTTCCTCGACGCCGACGAGCAGCCCCGCGAATCGGCGACCAGTGAGCACGTCTCGCTGCTGTTGCCCCTTGACACCGGCGGCCGCCGTCTCACCAGCCTGATCCTGGAAATGCCCGCCCTGCGCGCCACCAAGGCGATGAAAAAACTCGCCACCAACAAAGAGCGCGCCGAGTTCATCACTGCCCACTGCACCGGCCTGATGATCCCGGATCTCGCCGACCTCAGCGTGCCCGACTGGACCGAACTGCAGGGGCGTATCGACGATTTTTTAAACAAACCGGCGGACTTCTTTCGGAGCGCGACATCGAAGTAATTCTCGACATCGTGCCGCTCATTTACTCGGTAAATGAAGCGGAAATCCTGGACTGGGACGCCGGAAAAGCATTGCGCCGCTACGACATCGCGATCACTCGCCTTGGCGTCAAACAGGAGTAGAGCGGATGGCAGACAGTAAATTTGGATTGAGGTCGCTCATCGCCAGGGACGGCGAGGCGATTTACGGCTCGCTTGAAACGGCCGCGGCAGGCGCCAGCATCCAGCCGATTGCGCCGATGCTTGCCGGCCCGTCCTTGCTTGATGCCGTACCCGAGGACGTGCCGGGCCAGGAACTGGCGAATGTCGGTGCGCAACTGACGCAACTGGTCACGGGGCAGACCCGGCTCATCGACACGCTGGAGAGGTTCAACGGCTCATTGCTCGATGTGATGGGTGCCCTGAAAACCGGCAAGGGCAATAGCACGGGCGGCGCCTCATCCGATACCGTCAAACCCTCGCAGGCGCTGGACACGGCGATGACCGACCTGCATGAAGTGGTGGGGTTTGCCGGGTATGAGCGCACACAACTGCGCGAAGCCAACCTGGCCTTGGCGTCCGACCCGATGGTTGCCGCAAGTGGCGCAGATGCTGTCGACCTGGCAAGGGTGGAGCAGGTGGGGGCCCGGTCCGGCGTAGGCAAGGACCTTGAAACTCGCCAGGCTGATTTGCTGCAGTTCGCCCGCGATAGCGCGCTCATCGCCGCGGCCTTTCAGACCGATATCAAGACGGCCGGCGAGATGATGGGCGGCTGGCGTGGGTCGATGAAGCTGGATCGCCCGCAGGCGCTGGATCTGGCTGACGCCACCAACGTGCTGGGTTCCCACGCTTCGCTCAAGGCCGATGCGGTGGATATTGGTTCGATTGTGCGCCAGAGCACTGCCGCGAGAACGTCGGGCATGAGCCCCGAGCAGGTAGCGGCGTTTTCGGCGGCGTTGCTGACGGTTGGTAACAACCGGGCGTCTGCCGGGCTTGCGGTGGAAAAAGTCGGCGCCGCGCTGGCCAAGGGTGACGGTGCCTCCGAGGGGCAGCGTGCTGCCTGGGCAGAGCTCAAGCTTGACCCGAAGGTGCTTGCGGCAGGCATGAAGCAGGACGCACCGCAAACAGTGCTGACGGTCCTCGAGGCGCTCAAGGCGCAGCCCCAGGAAAGGCAGGCGGCACTGGCCACGCAGTTGTTCGACGGTAACCGCTCGATTCTGAGCCTGGTGCCGGTGATCGAAACGCTGAAGCAGGCCTTTACGGCGGTGGCCGACAAGTCGACTTACGCGACTTCGGTCCTGGGAGACCAGGGCTCGGTCATGCGTTCGGCGACCGGGCGGGCAGACTCCACGCAAGCTCATGAACAAGCCTTCCAGGCCAGTACCACCCGCCTGGAGACAGCTTCCGATACGGCGATTGCACCCCTGAAAAACGGCGCACTGACGGTGCTGACCTCGGTGGTCAATGGCTTGGGCTGGCTGGCTGAATCGCTGCCCAAAGCCACGGCCGCCCTCACATTGGCCGCGGTGGTGATGGTGCCGCTGGCGAAGAAGCTCGGCGGCACTGTCGTGGACAAAGTCTTCGACAAGGTCGCCGGGAAAGTCCTGGGCGAGGGTGACGCGCCCCGCGATGCCGGTGGCAACAAGTCCGACCCGTCCGGCAGCAAAGGGAAGTCACAAGGCAACGACACACGCCAGGGCGAGCGCACGCCAGGCAAAAACTCAGGCCCTGATGCGCCCACGAAAACCAACAGAGCCAGCCGAATCGCGAAGCGCGGTTCGTTGGCGTTGGTGGTGGCAGACGCGGGTATCAATCTCATCAAGGGCGCGAGCAATGGCACCCTGAAAGAGTCCGTTGGCGCCAGTGTGGGGTCGATAGGCGGTGGCGTCGCGGGTGGTGTGGCCGGCGAGGTTGCAGGGCTGGCCATTGGGCGAGCCGTTGGCACGCTCGCCGGGGCGGCGCTGGGTTCGATTATTCCGGGCGCCGGCACAGTGTTGGGCGGTGTGATCGGCGGCTTTGCCGGCGGTGCAATCGGTAAGGTGGTGGGCGGCGTCGTCGGCACGTTCGTCGGCAGCGACGTCGGGGCGAGCCTGGGCGAGAAAGTCATGAGCAGCGACGACCGTCTCCCGCCACCCGAACAGGTCAGCCAAAGCCTTCCCAACGCTCAAACAGACAACCGGCAAATCAACTTCGCCCCGCAGATCAACATTACCGCACCCGAGCAGACCAGTTACCAGGCGCTGGCGGCGCTCGTCGTGCAACAGATCGAGGCGCAGTTTACGCCGCTGTCGATGGACAACCTGCTGGCGACGCGACGCGACGCGGCACTCACCGATGGAGCGGTTTAATGCGACAACAAATGGTGTTGGGCAGCTTTATTTTCGGGCTGTCGCGCGGGTTTGCCTACGCGACCCTCGACCGTAACAGTAGCGGTGGCTGGGTCGCGCTGGACATCATTGCCGGCAAACCCAAGTCCAGCCAGACCGGCCAGGCCCTCGAAACATTGACCTTTGCCGGCAAGGCGGCGCGTGGCATCGGCATGGCCAGGCTCGACGAACTGCGCGACTTGCAGGCCTTGCGTACACCGCTGCCGTTGGTGGACGGGATTGGCCGTAACTGGGGGCTGTGGACGATCAAATCGGTGGACGAGAAACAAGCCAACGTGATCGACGACGGCACCGCCATGCTGATCAATTGGACGTTGATACTGGAGGAATTCGTCAATGCGTAGAGTCCGAAGTATTGCCGGTGACTCCGTCAACCTGCTGCTCTACCGCGAACTGGGTCGCAGCGACGACGCTGCCGAGGAAGCACTGTGGCATCTCAACCCGGACCTCGCGGAACACGGGGCGGTATTGCCGGCCGGCATCGGTGTAATCGTACCGGAGCTGGACGCGCGGCCCGCCGCAAAAAAACCGGTTTCGGTTTGGGATTAAGGAGGAACCATGGCACTTGGATTCACACCGGCGGTGGAAATTTACGGGACCAATGCCGCGCTGCTCAACGAGCGATTACTGGAGTGGGAACACACCGATGCCGCAGGCTTCGTCTCCGACCAGCTCAAGCTGACCCTCGACATCGAAGGGCTTGAGGGATTGCCCAGCCTGGGTGGGAGGATCGGCCTGCGGGTCGGTTACCTGGAGACCGGCCTGGAGGACAAGGGGCTCTTCAAGATTACCCAGCGCACCCCGTACCTGTTCCCCCTGCGCCTGGTGCTGGTGGCCACGGCGGCGCCGTTCGACCAGGACGAATTCAAACAGCGCCGCACAGCCAGCCATGGGCCGACCACCCTGGGCGCACTGTTCCGCCAACTGACCATACGATATGGATTCTCACCCAGGGTCGCGCCGGATCTGGACGCTGAAAAGATCGCTCACATCGACCAGACCAACGAAAGCGACATGAGCTTCCTGACCCGGCTTGCCAAGCGTTTTGATGCGGTGGCCAAGCCTGTCGACGAGCTGTATGTGCTGGGCCGTAAAGGCCAGATCACCTCGCTGTCGGGCAAGCCGCTGCAAGAAGTGCGGCTGTCGGTCACCCGTGATAACCGTCCGGGCGACCGCGCGTTTATCAGCGCCAGTTTTACCGAGACCAGCCGGGCCAAATTCGAAGGAGCCAAGGCGTCCTGGTGGGATGTCGCTACCTGCAAGAAACGTGAGGTGGAGGTGGGCGGTGCGCCGTTCAAGGTCCTTGCCCAGCGCTACCAGAGCGAAGACGAAGCCAGGACGGCGGCCGAAGGCGAGATGCGCCGGGTTAGCCGTGAAGGCCTGCAGATCAATGTGATATGCCCCGGCAACCCGGCGTTCCAGGCCGAAGGGCTGCTGGTACTGGATGAAACCTGGCCCGGCTTCATGCAGGGGCGCTGGTCCATCGACACGCTGACGGCCGTCGGCAAACGCAAGGAAAGCTACCGATGCACGATCAAGGCGAACGGATTGTCGTCACCGCAATGACGTGCTCGATCGGTTCCTTCCACCCACCCGCTTCGGCGGGTTTTTTATTGCCTGGTGAGATGCCATGAAGATAACCCCTCTGGTCAGTCATCTTCGGGATCACTGCCCATCGTTCAACCAACACATCCACGCCGGCCTCGACCTCGACGCGCTGCAAAACCTGCCAGTGCTCGACTCACCCCAGGCGGTCGTGACGCCGATCAGTGACAAGGCCAGCCCTAACGCTGCGCAAAACAGCAGTCGCCAACCCCTGCGCGAACATTTTGGCGTGGTGCTGGTGCTGGATTTGCCGGAGGGCCAGCAAGCCCAGGCGATGGACCAGCTGCATGCCTTGCGCGCCGAGGTCTGGCGGGCGCTGGTGGGCTACAGGCCCGAGGGGTTCTACGAGCCCATCCAGTACGACGCTGGCGAATGGCTGTTGCTCAGCAAGGTTCGCGGGTTGTACCGGCTGCGGTTTTTTCTCGAGAGCCAGTTGGGACGCAACCTCAGCACGCAGCCGGCGGAAACCTGGCTCGAGCTTGAACTGGACGCTTTGCCGTCCTTCAACGGGGTGACGGTGCGGGTCGATGCCATTGACCCAGCCGACCCCAACCTGCAACGCCCAGGCCCCGACGGGCGCCTGGAAATGACGTTTTCTGCCGAGGTAAAACCATGAGCAAACGCATCACCGTACTGCCGGTTTCCGGCCGTGCCGTACCTGACCCGGAGGCGGGCGATCTGTTGCCCGCCGAAGGCCGCGAAGTCCCGGACAACGCCTGGTGGCGTCGACGTCTGGCCGATGGCGACATCACAACCAAAGCCGTCAAGGCGGCAAAAACACAGGGAGCCAAGTAATGGCGATCGGATTCAGTCATATTCCGGCGGACATTCGTGTGCCGCTGTTCTACGCCGAGATGGACAATTCGGCAGCCAATAGTGCGTCGTCCGCCTTGCGCCGATTGATCGTGGCCCAGGTCAACGACAACGTCACCAGCCCGGAAATCGGCAGCCTGGTGCTGGTGTCGAGCGAGGCCATGGCCAAACGTATCGGTGGCCAGGGTTCGATGCTGGCATCGATGTACGAGACGTTCCGCAAGAGTGACCCTGTGGGCGAAATCTGGTGCCTGCCGCTGCACAGCACCGAAGGCAGCGCGGCCAAGGCCGAGCTCAAGCTGACCGGCGCCGCGACCCAGGGTGGCATTCTCAGCCTGTACGTCGGCGGCACCCGGGTTCAAGCGACCGTGATCAATGGTGCGACGGCTGCCGTGGCTGCCACCGCCCTGGCGCTGAAAATCAACGCCAGTGCCGACCTGCCGGTCAATGCGGTAGCCGCCGATGGCACCGTCACCCTGACCGCCAAGTGGACCGGTGAGAGTGGCAACGACATCAGCCTGCAGCTCAACCGCCTGGGCCAGAGCAACGGCGAACAAACCCCCGACGGCCTGACCGCCGTGCTCGGAAAAATGGCGGCGGGCGCCGGTGTGCCGGACCAGCTCGCGGCATTGGCTGCGCTGGGCGACGAGCCGTTCGAGTTCATCTGCATGCCCTGGGCCGACACCACCAGCCTCAACGCCTGGCAAGCGGTGATGGATGACAACAGCGGTCGTTGGTCGTGGGCCAAGCAACTGTTCGGCCACGTCTACACCGCCAAGCGCGGCACTATCGGCACCCTGGTGGCGGCCGGGCAAGGGCGAAATGACCAGCACGTGACCATCCAGGCCATGGAGCCGGGCGTGCCGCAACCGTTCTGGGTCCAGGCCGCAGCATTGGCTGCACGCACGGCGGTGTTCATCTCTGCCGATGCCAGTCGTCCGACCCAAAGCGGCAGCTTGCCGGGCCTCGATCCGGCCGACGCGAGCGAGCGCTTCACTCTGACCGAGCGCCAATCGCTGCTCAACTACGGCATCGCCACCGCTTACTACGAAGGCGGTTACGTGCGCATTCAGCGGGCGATCACCACTTACCAGAAGAACGCGTTCGGCCAGGCGGACAATTCCTATCTGGACAGCGAAACCCTGCACCAGTCGGCCTTTATCGTGCGCCGCCTGCAGAGCGTGATCACCAGCAAGTACGGGCGCCACAAACTCGCCGCCGACGGCACGCGCTTTGGCGCCGGCCAGCCGATCGTCACCCCGAGCACCATCCGCGGTGAGCTGATTGCCCAGTACGCCAAGCTCGAACTGGAAGGCCATGTGGAGAACGCCGAGCTGTTCGCCGAGCACCTGATCGTCGAGCGTGACAGCCAGGACCCGAGCCGGGTCAACGTGCTGTTCCCGCCGGATTACGTCAACGGGCTGCGGGTGTTCGCGCTGCTCAACCAGTTCCGTTTGCAGTACGACGCGGCGGTGTAGACCCCGCGCTTTTCGCAACTGATTCCAGCCCGCCGAGTGCGGGCTTATTTTTGGGAGAAACATCATGGGTCAACTGATTGCGGGCACCTGCTACGTCAAAGTGGACGGCGCTCAACTGACCATCAACGGCGGCTGCGAAGCACCGTTGATGGCCGTCAAGCGGGAAACCGTGGTGCCGGGTTTCTATAAGGAAACCGACATCACCCCGTCTTTCAAAGTTACCGCGCTGCACACGCCGGACTTTCCATTGAAGCAACTGATCGTCGGCACCGACATGACCGTCACCTGCGAATTCAACAACGGCAAGGTCTACGTGCTGGCCGGCGCCTACCTGGTGGAAGAGCCGGTGGCCAAGGGCGATGACGCGGTGATCGAGCTGAAATTCGAAGGCATCAAGGGGACCTGGCAATGACCGATACGGTGAAGCTGCAAGCGGCCATCGAGGCCCACGGCGAGTCATTGACCGAACTCACCCTGCGCCGCCCGACGGTGCAGGAGGTGCGGGCAATCAAGGCGCTGCCGTACAAGATCGAC
Source organism: Pseudomonas sp. F8002 (assembly GCF_013385495.1). Lineage (NCBI taxonomy): Bacteria > Pseudomonadati > Pseudomonadota > Gammaproteobacteria > Pseudomonadales > Pseudomonadaceae > Pseudomonas > Pseudomonas sp. F8002. Next base: position 433,824 of record NZ_JACAPW010000001.1, read on the forward strand.
AAGGGCGAAGACGTGAGTCTGGACCTTGACGTCGCCGCCAAGTACATCGCCGTGTGCGCGGGTATCCCGCCGTCGTCGGTCAACCAGCTCGACCTGATGGACTTCAACGCGCTGAGCTGGGCCGTCGCCGGTTTTTTCATGAGTGCGGCGCAGGCTCCGTCGCCGAGCTGATTGCGGTGGCCTATGACCTGGCCTGGTTCTGGAAGGTTGATCCCGAACAGATGCTGGCCAGGCCTTTGGATACGCTCCGGGAATCCCTGGAGCATGCGCAACGGATCAATGCGATGCAGCAGGTGCAGTGATGGCAGAAGCTCAGAAAGTAGAAAGTACCGCCGTGCGCCTGACCGGCATCGACCAGCTGTCGCCCAAGCTTGCTGCGCTGCAGGCCATGGTCGGGCGCTTCAGGCAGAAACTGGAACAGACCGGTCTCGGCAAGCTGGATATCGCCGGTTTGGTGAAGGGCGGCGGGCTGGCGGCGCCGTTTGTCAGCGGCATTAAATCGGCGTTGGCGTTCAAGGCTGAGGTCGGCGAGGTCAATGCCGCCGTGGGGCAGGGCGTTACCGAAACGGCGGCGCAAGGGCTGAAGGATTTCAACGCGTCGCTGGACAAGGTGTCGGTGGCGTTTGGTACTGCACTGTTGCCGGCCGTCACGGCGGTGGTGGTCGGGTTGGAGCCGTTGCTGACGACGGTGGCCCAGGTGCTCACCGAAAATCCGCAACTGGTGCAGGGCCTGGCTGCCGGCGCAGTAGCGTTTACCGCGATGCAGGCGGCCGTCACCGGCGTGTCTCAGGCACTGGGCTTGATGCAGCTGGTGCTCAGCGCCAATCCGATAGTTTTGGTGGCTGTAGGCATTGCCGTGGCGGCAGGCTTGATCGTTGCCAACTGGAAGCCGATTTCGGCATTTTTTGTCGGGCTCGGCGAACGGGTGATGGCGGCGATTGGAACCTTGGGCGATTTTTTCCAGACGGTCTTTGCGTTTCGTCCGCTGGAACAGGTGATGCGCTTGTGGGGGCCGATCACAGGCTTTTTTGCCGGGTTGTGGACGTCGCTGAAGGTGATGGCGCAGCCCTTGGTCGGCTTTTTCACCACACTGTTTTCCTGGTCGCCAATGGGTTTGATCGTCAACAACTGGACGCCGTTGAGCGGCTTTTTTGCGGCCCTCTGGGACTTGCTCAAGGCACTGAGTGTGCCGGTGGTCGAGTTCATGAAAAGCCTGTTCAGTTGGTCACCCCAAGGGCAAATCATTGCCAACTGGGGCGTGATCAGTGAGATGTTTGCGGCGATCTGGAGTGACTTCAAACTCACCGCGCTGGCGGCTTTTACCATCGTCAGCAGTTACTTCGATTGGTCGCCCCTGGACAAGGTTTCTGCCGTCTGGGGTAGCGTCAGCGGTGCATTCGCCTCGATCTGGGGCGATATCAAGTTGCAGGCCCAGGACGCCTTTGTAGTGTTGAGTGGCCTGTTCGACGACTGGCATCCGATGGAGCAACTTGAAGCCATGTGGGCACCGGTGCTGAGTTGGTTCACCGCGCTGTCGGAGAAGCTTGCGGTGATCACCGCACCGATTCGCAAGCTGTTCAACGGTGGGCTGGGTGAAGTGATCAACCAGGCGACCGGCAGTGTGCTGGAGTTGACCACCGAGCAACAGGAACGTAATGCCGAAAGCGCGCGTAACCCATCCTGGTTCCGCAAGGGTCCTGGCTTGGTATCACCGCTGGCGTCCAGCTCCAGTTCGCTGCTGCAACAAACCGCTGCCAACAACCGCACGCAGCTCAACGGCGATTTGCGGGTGAGCTTCGACAATGCACCGGCCGGCCTGCGGGTCGACCAGCCCAGAACCAACCAGCCCGGCCTGAGCGTCACCCCACGTGTCGGCTACCGTTCCCTGTCCCTTGGAGGCTCCAATGAGCTGGCGTGATCGTTTGTTGCCGGCGTCGTTTCGTGGCGTCGGGTTTTGGGTTGACCAGGCGAAAGTCCCGGTCGGCAAGAAGGGCCAGTTGCACGAATACCCTCAGCGCGACCTGCCTTTTTTTGAAGGGCTGGGCCAACAGTCCAGGGTGCATGAGCTGACGGCATTTGTAGTGGGCGAGGATTGCCTGGAGCAACGCGACAAGTTGCTCAAGGCCCTGGAGGAGGGGGCCGGCGAGCTGGTGCACCCGTGGCTTGGACGGTTGCAGGTCAAGGTCGGCGAATGCGAGATGACCCAAACCCGCCAGGACGGCGGGCTGGTGACCTTTGCCCTGAAGTTCTATCCCGACGAACCTTTGAAGTTTCCCACTACGGCGGTCAATACCCGCCAGCTGTTGCTGGTGTCGGCCGACAGTTTGCTGGGTTCGGCGGTGCTGCGCTTTGAGCAGGCCGTCGCACTGGTGAAGCAGGCGCGGGTGGGCATCCAGGCGTTGCGCAATGGCCTGGCAGAGGTTTACCAGGTAATTGAGCAGCAGTTTGCCCCACTGATTCAGTTGTATGGCGACCTGAATGCCTTGGTCAAAGCCATCAAGGAAGTGCCCAAGGAATTGAGCGCCGAGTTCAAGGGCTTGCTCGGTGATGTGAAGGAGTTGAAGGCATTTGCCCGCAGCGGCTATCGCGGCATGTTGGCCAACCTCTCGCAGCAGGTGGAAGCGGCTCGCACTATCGACGTGCCGAAGCTGACCACCGGCAAGGACAGCGTGGCGGCGGTGCAAGCCACTGCCAACCTGGTACAGGATGCGTTGTGGGTGAAGATCGCCCATTGGCTGGCGGACGTACCGGTGGCGACAAAAGCGGTGACGCTCAGTACCACGCCATCCCTGGCGCAACAGGCGGCACAGCCGGTGCAGCGCCGCGAAGTGCCGGTGGCCGACGATGTGCTGGTGCTGCGTGACCTTCTGAACGAAGCCATGTGGCAAGCCGCATTGAAGGCCGACGCCGGGCACTATGTTGCGCTGAACGACCTGCGCCAACAGATGTTCGCGCATCTGACGGCAGTGGCTTCGTCCGGTGTCCGGCTGGTCAATCTGACGCCGATGCGCAGCATGCCCGCCTTGCTGTTGGCCTATCAGCGTTTCGGTGACGCGACGCGAGTGGGCGAGGTGGTGCAGCGCAATCGGGTGGCCCATCCGGGCTTCCTGCCACCGGCGGATCTGCAAGTGGTCAGGGAGTAACCCATGAACGAGTTGGACAATGCCGTCACCCTGACCGTGGACGGCCTGGACTATGGCGGCTGGAAAAGCGTGGAAATCAGCGCCGACCTGGAGCGTCAATTTCGCACCTTCACCCTCAACATCACCTGGCAATGGCCCGGGCAAACCCTGGCGGCGCCGATCAAGCCCGGCGCCCGTTGCCAGGTACGCATCGGTTGCGACCTGGTGCTCACCGGCTTTGTGTTCAAGGCGCCCATCAGTTACGACGGCCGACAGATCAGCCTGAGTATTCAGGGCGGCTCAGTGACCCAGGACCTGGTGGACTGCGCAGCGATAAACCAGCCCGGCCAGTGGCGCGGGCAAAGTGTGCTGAGCATCGTCCGGGCGCTGACGGCCGCCTATGACGTGGAGGTGCACAGCGAGATTGCCGAAACCGCGCGCCTGCATACCCACAGCATCGTGCCCGGGGAGACGGTATTTCAATCCATCGACCGCTTGCTGACGTTGTATCGGGTGTTCTCCACCGACGATGCGGATGGGCGCCTGGTATTGGCATCGCCCGGTAGTGCAGGGCGTGCGAATGACAGCCTGGAGCTGGGCCAGAACATCCTTTCGGCTAACGCACCGATGGACTTCAGCTCGGTATTTTCCGAGTACCGCGTCATCGGCCAGCACAAGGGCGATGATCAAAAAAACGCAGCGGCGGTCAGTGAGGTTTCAGGGATTTCCCGGGATGAAAAAGCCACGCGAAAACGCGTCACGGTGATCAGCGAACCGACGCAGTTGACCCCCGAGCTGGCCCAGCAACGCGCCGACTGGGAACGCGCCACCCGTACCGGAAAAGCCCTGACCACCACCTACACCGTGCAAGGCTGGCGGCAGTCCAACGGCGATTTGTGGCGCCACAACCTGTTGGTGCGGGTGATCGATCCGGTGCTGGGCTTTGACCAGGACATGCTGATCTCCAAGGTCACCTGGTCGCTCTCCGACCAAGGTTCGATCACCACGCTACAGGTGGCGCCGCCGTCCACCTTTGATGCCAATCCGTTGCCATCCGCTTAACCACCAAGGAATTTCCATGAGCTTACTGACTCGCCTGCTGGCGCGCGGCACTGTCGTGCTCGCCCACTCGGCCACCAAGCTGCAATCGCTGCAAATGCGCCTGACGGCAGGCGAAGTGAACGACGACATGGAGCACTTCGAACCCTACGGTTTTACCAGCAACCCTCTGGCGGGTGCTGAAGGCATCGCCACCTTCCTGGGCGGTGACCGCTCCCATGCCATCGTGCTGGTGGTGGCAGACCGTCGCTATCGCTTGCAGTCCCTGGCGCCGGGTGAAGTGGCGATCTATACCGACGAAGGCGACAAAGTTCATTTCAAGCGCGGGCGGGTAATCGACATTGAAACCGGCACCTTGAATATCCGCGCCAGCCAGGCGGTGAACATTGATACGCCGACCCTGACCCAGAGCGGCAAGATCATCTCCCAGGGCGACCAGATTGCCGGCGGCATCAGCCAGATCCAGCACGTGCATGTGGGCGTCCAGCCCGGCAGCGGCCAGACCGGTGCGCCGGCGGGAGGCCAGTGATGTTTGTCTCCGACAACCTGAAAAAGGCCCTGACCCGCTCGGTGCTGATCAGCCTGTTCACCTGGCGCCGTGCCGCGCCCGACGATGCGGTTGACGATGACGAGCGCTTCGGCTGGTGGGGCGACAGTTTTCCCAGCGTGGCCGACGACCGTATCGGCTCAAGATTGTGGTTGCTGCGCCGGGTCAAGCTGACCCACCAGACGCAACTGGACGCCGAATTCTATGCCCGCGAAGCCTTGCAATGGCTGATCGACGACGGGCATTGCAGCGCCATCGAAGTCCTCAGTGAGCGCCTCGACGCCCAGCGGCTCAACCTGCGAACGCAGCTGACCCTGGCCGATGGCGAACGCCTGGACATCAACCCTGATAACAGTTGGCAGGTGATCTATGCCGTTTGAAACCCCTTCGCTGCCGGTGCTGATCAAACGCACCCAAAGCGACCTGGCCAGCGATTCGCTGCGCCAGTCCGATGCCCAGGTCCTGGCGCGCACACTGAGTGGCGCTGCGTTCGGCCTGTACGGTTATCTCGATTGGATCGCTGAGCAGATCCTGCCGGATACCGCCGATGAATCCACCCTGGAACGCATCGCTGCGCTGCGTTTGAACCAGGCACGCAAGGCGGCGGTAGCCGCCAGTGGCACCGTGAGTTTTACCGCAGCGGCGGGCGCGGTGCTGGATGTGGACACGGTGCTGCAAGCCAGTGATGGTCGCAGCTTCAAAGTCACCGCTGCCGGTACCACCCATGCAGGCCTCAACACCGCCACGGTGCAGGCGATTGATGCCGGCACGCTGGGCAACGCTGATGCCGGGCTGAGCCTGATCGCGGTCCAGCCGCTGCAAGGTATTGGTTCGACCTTTACCGTGCTGGCGCCGGGGCTGACCGGCGGTGTGGCGCGAGAAACCCTGGAGTCGCTGCGGGCGCGGGTGATTCGTTCCTATCGCGTTATTCCCCAGGGCGGTTCGGCACAGGATTACGAGACCTGGTCCCTCGAAGTGCCCGGCATTACCCGCGCATGGTGTCGCGGCAATTACCTGGGGCCGGGGACGGTGGGGGTGTTCGTGATGCGTGACGACGACCCGCAGCCGATCCCCAATGCAGCGCAGTTGGCGCAGGTTCAAGCCCATATCGAACCGCTGCGGCCAGTGACCGCTGATGTGTATGTGTTGGCGCCGGTGATGAAGCCAGTGGTTTATCAACTGCGCTTGACCCCCGACACCAGCGCCGTGCGCGCGGCCGTCGAGGCCCAACTGCGAGACTTGCACAATCGCGAGGCGGGGCTGGGCGACAGCTTGTTGCTGACCCACATCGCCGAAGCCATCAGCACCGCCACCGGTGAGACCGATCACACACTGACAAGCCCGCTGGCGGACGTTACGGCGGCGACAAACCAGTTACTGGTGTTTGGAGGTATCACATGGCTGGGATAAGGACGGCTGGCCAGTACGAGGAACAACTGATCGCCCTGTTGCCCAGCGGTCCGGCCTGGGACCTGGAGACCATGCCGCAGTTGCAGACGGTGCTCAAAGGCATCGCCGAAGAACTTACGCGCATCGACGCCCGCGCCTGCGACCTGCAAAACGAAATGGACCCCGTGACCGTCAGCGAACTGGTGCCGGAGTGGGAAAGGGTGATGCAACTGCCCGACCCTTGCCTGGGCTTGAGCCCGCTGTACGACGACCGTCGCCTGGCGGTGCGTCGACGTCTGTTGGCGGTGGGCAGCCAGCGCGCCGCGTACTACATCGAAATCGCCCGCAGCCAGGGTTATCCCGACGCCAGTGTCACTGAACATCGCGCCCCGCGCATGGGCCGCTCACGGTTTGGCGCGGCGCATTTTGGCACCTGGCAGGCGCACTTCATGTGGACGCTCAACACCGGCGGCCGCCAGCACCTGGGGCGGCGGTTTGGGGCGAGTTATTGGGGAGAGCGGTTTGGCGTCAACCCGGGCAATGCCCTGGAGTGCCTGATTCATCGCAGCGCACCTGCTCATACGCAGGTGCACATCAATTATGACTAGAGGGTAGAAGCGTGGATTATCCAAAGAGTGTGCCCAGCGTTGGGCTGGTGAATGGCAAGTTTGTGGATGAAAACCCGGTGACCGGGACGCCGGGGAGTTTGATTCCGGCGGCTTGGGGGAATGGGGTTACGCAGGAGATTTTGAATGTGCTGGCGGCGGCGGGGATTGCGCCGGATGAGACGAAGACCGATCAGTTAGCGCAGGCGCTTAGCGTTTTGAGTGATTGGTTGAAGTTGAAGAATAAGCCGACGACGTTGGCGGGGTATGGGATTAAGGATGCCATGCCTGCGGGGGCGGGCGGACTTCTTACTATTCCTGCCGTGGTGAAAGGAAACTCCTCAGAGTTAACTTCCACGCAGTTCGTGACACTCGCCGACGCTACGACGGATCGGCCCGATGCGGTCAGATACGGCGCTGGGCTGCATATAAAGTATCCCGATGGTAAGTATGGGTTTGATCTCCTTGCGGGGATTACAGGCGAATGGTTCGGAGTACGTCGAGTTGCAGATGATGGCAAGGGAACTTGGCGCATGTTGTGGCATGACGGAAACTTCAATCCGGCAGCCAAAGCAGATAAGGCAACATCGCTGGCAGGATATGGAATCACTGACGCATTGGTGGTTGGGGGGACCAGTCGTCAACGACCTAGTTTGTCCGCGCAAGTCTTGGGAGAACTTGGCAATGGTGTTGGTGGTGCGTTGGAAATTCGAGAGGCGCAGGAAGTCAGTAATACCCAGACCAGTTTCGATTACGCACCGCGAATCCTGTTTCACTGGGCGGGGCTGATTGCCAGGTCTTTGGCTATGAACTCTGCTGGAGAACTCTCGTGGGGATCACAGACGGTTTGGACCTCCGGCAATTTTGACCCTGCCCGTAAAGCGAACGTGGCTACGACGCTGGCGGGTTACGGGATTACCGATGCTCTGTCAGCTTCCAGTTTTTTAAAACCGGTAGCAGGGCAATGGATCGCGCTAGGCGGTAGCGGTGTACTTCCGGCAGGCGGAACGTGGGCCTTTTTCTGCGCCAATTACAACGGCAATGGGGCCGCACTTGGCGGCAACGCTGGAGTGGCCGCCGGAGGCACTGCAGTGGGCAATGGAAACTGTGTTGGTTTTGCATGGAGGATCCAGTAATGGATAACAAGACGACTGTTGAGGATCTGGATGCCACCTCGTCTACGAGTTACAAAATCGAGGACATTTTTCTAAAAGCCGATGGTAGCTACCTGGTGACGCTGGATGGCTATCCGTACCATGCTACCGAGGCCGAAACACCGGATGTTTATCGCGCGGTGCGTTTGCTGATCGATTCGGGTGAGCAGTGCCAGGAACATATCGCCCCGGTCATTTCCGATGCTGAAGTCAAGGCTAATGAGCGCATGTGGCGTGATTCAGAAATTCAGCGCATCAGTTGGGTACGTGATCGTCATCGTGACCAGTTGGAAATGGGATTGAAAACCACGCTGTCAGATGAGCAGTTCAAAGAGTTGCTCAAATACACTCAAGCATTGCGTGACTGGCCCCAGGCTGAGAGCTTTCCTTCGATAACTAAACGGCCCGTTGCATTACCTTGGTTGGATGCTGTTGCTCAGTAAACGTGTCGGCTGCGAGAGTAGAAATCGATGGTAATAACCCTTCCCCAACTTATCCAGGTAATGCCTGGAGCCCGCCTCAGAGCGGGCATTTTTTTGGCTCCTTTAAATGAGGCTACCGCACGTCACCAAATCACAACATCCAAACGCATCGCCGCCTTCCTCGCCCAAATCGGCCACGAATCCGGCGAACTGCGCTACGTACGTGAACTGGGCAGCGATCAATACCTGAGCAAATACGACACCGGTACCTTGGCCGCCCGCCTGGGCAACTCCCCTGAAGCCGATGGCGACGGCCAGAAGTATCGCGGCCGCGGCCTGATCCAGATCACCGGCCGGCGCAACTACCTGGCGTGCAGTCAGGCACTGTTCGGCGATGAGCGTTTGTTGCACCAACCGGAGTTGCTGGAGACGCCGCAATGGGCGTGCGAATCTGCCGCGTGGTTCTGGCAGCGCAATGGCTTGAACGAGCTGGCTGACCAGGACCAGTTCACCACGATCACCCGGCGCATCAATGGTGGCCTCAACGGTCTGGAGAACCGTATGCAACGGTGGGCGCGGGCGAAGGCGGTGTCATGGGCTTCCTGACGTCGTATCGCCTGCTTGGGTTTTGCCTGTTGTTCGCAGTTTCGGCGGGTGTTGCCTGGCAGGTACAGGCTTGGCGATATGGCGCACAAATCGAGCACCTGCAGGCTCTGCATGCCGCAGCACTCAGCCAGCAACAACAGGTGGAACAGGACAAACGGCTGGCACTGGAGCAACAACTCAGCGCCAGCGACCAACAACACACCCGGGAGCTTTCCGATGCACAACGCGCTCAGGCTCACCTGCGGGATCGCCTGGCCACTGCTGATGTGCGGTTGTCAGTCCTTCTCGACGCCAGCGATTCAGCCAGCGGCTGTGCAATGCCAGCCACCGCCCCCTCCGGCAGCCTGGTTCATGGCGCCCCGCGAGCCCGACTTGACCCGGCGCATGCTCAACGAATTATCGGCATCACCGACGACGGCGATAACGCAATGATCGCCTTGCGCGCCTGCCAGGCGTATGTCCGGGCCGTCGCGCGTTAGTCTCTTGTAACTTGCATGGCCCATGGGCTCCTGTAGGGTAGGCAAACGCCCGTCCACTCCAGGAGATGACCGTGAAGGAAATTACTCAACTCGCCGCTGAACTTGGCCGACGCTTGCAGGTTCTCAATGCCCACGTCACGACGGCCGAGTCGTGCACCGGCGGCGGTATCGCCGAGGCAATCACGCGGATTCCCGGGAGTTCGGCCTGGTTCGAGGCGGGCTATGTCACGTATTCCAATCGCCAGAAGACGCGGCAACTGAATGTGCCGGAAGCTCTGTTCCCCAAGGTCGGTGCCGTCAGCCGCGAAGTGGTGGAGGCGATGGTGCGGGGCGCCCAGGAGAAAAGCCTGGCGCGTTTTGCCGTGGCAGTCAGCGGCGTGGCCGGGCCCGATGGCGGTTCGCCGGACAAGCCGGTGGGCACCGTATGGCTGGCCTGGGGCGTGGGCGATGAGGTTACCGCCGAGCTCGAACACTTCCCCGGCAACCGCGACGAGGTCCGCCGACAAACGGTAAAGGCCGCGCTAGAGGGCTTGTTGCGACGAGCTGCAGCAGAAATAGAAAATCAGGGGTAGGCGATCACGGATCTTTGTGGAACAATACTGTCTACTTATACAGGTGTTGGCCGTCAGGCCTTATTGATTACGTGAGGACTTTAATGGACGACAACAAGAAGAAAGCCTTGGCTGCGGCCCTGGGTCAGATCGAACGTCAATTCGGCAAGGGTGCCGTAATGCGTATGGGCGATCACGACCGTCAGGCGATCCCGGCTATCTCCACAGGCTCTCTGGGTCTGGACATCGCGCTCGGCATTGGCGGCCTGCCAAAAGGCCGTATCGTTGAGATCTACGGTCCTGAATCTTCCGGTAAAACCACCCTGACCCTGTCGGTGATTGCCCAGGCACAAAAAATGGGCGCCACCTGTGCGTTCGTCGATGCCGAGCACGCCCTGGATCCTGAATACGCCGGCAAGCTGGGCGTCAACGTTGACGACCTGCTGGTTTCGCAACCGGACACCGGTGAGCAAGCGCTGGAAATCACCGACATGCTGGTGCGCTCCAACGCCATCGACGTGATCGTGGTCGACTCCGTGGCAGCCCTGGTACCCAAGGCTGAAATCGAAGGCGAAATGGGCGACATGCACGTGGGCCTTCAAGCCCGCTTGATGTCCCAGGCCCTGCGTAAAATCACCGGTAACATCAAGAACGCCAACTGCCTGGTGATCTTCATCAACCAGATCCGGATGAAGATCGGCGTGATGTTCGGCAGCCCGGAAACCACCACCGGTGGTAACGCGCTGAAGTTCTACGCTTCGGTCCGTCTGGACATCCGTCGTACTGGCGCGGTGAAGGAAGGTGACGAGGTTGTCGGTAGCGAAACCCGCGTTAAAGTCGTGAAGAACAAGGTGGCCCCGCCGTTCCGTCAGGCCGAGTTCCAGATTCTCTACGGCAAGGGTATCTACCTGAACGGCGAGATGATCGACCTGGGCGTGCTGCACGGTTTCGTCGAGAAGTCCGGTGCCTGGTATGCCTACAACGGCAGCAAGATCGGCCAGGGCAAGGCCAACTCGGCCAAGTTCCTTGCGGATAACCCGGATGTTGCCGCTACGCTCGAGAAGCAGATCCGCGACAAGTTGCTGACCCCGGCACCTGACGTCAAGGCTGCCGCCAACCGCGAGCCGGTTGAAGAAGTAGAAGAAGTCGACACTGACATCTGAAGCAAACGATGAGCGTTGTCCTGGATACACCCGTCGCCGTAAGGCGCACTGCAATGGACCTGCTCGCACGGCGCGAGCATGGTCGAGTCGAGCTGACGCGTAAGCTGCGTCAGCGTGGCGCAGATCCCGAGATGATCGACGCAGCCCTTGACCGTTTGACGGAAGAAGGGCTGCTGTCGGAGTCCCGTTACCTCGAAAGTTTCGTCTCCTACCGAGCCCGATCCGGCTATGGCCCTGCACGAATTCGTGAAGAGCTGAGCCAGCGTGGCTTGCAGCGTGCTGATATCGAACTCGCGTTGCGTGAGTGCGGCATCAGTTGGCAGGCACAACTGGAAGAAACCTGGCGGCGCAAGTTTGCCGGTCATCTGCCTATTGATGCGCGTGAGCGGGCTAAGCAAGGTCGCTTCCTGAGTTATCGCGGGTTTTCGATGGAGATGATCAGTCGCCTGTTGAGCGGTCGGGATATGGATGACTGAAGGCTGCGCCTGGTAAATGGTTGCTCTGATCACTACGGGGCTTGGTGTGGCGAGGGAGCTTGCTCCCGCTGGGCTGCGCAGCGGCCCCAACCTGCGCATCGTTCTACCTGACACAACCCAAAAGGCCCGCTATGAAAATAGCGGGCCTTTTTTCGATTCAGTGTCAGGTCACGCCGTCTCCGTCACCCGCTGCTGCGTTTTCCCCTGAGCCTGGGCCCAGTTTTCCGGCAAGTTGATGTAATCCACCAATTCCCGCAACCGTCCCTGATCACGCCCGTTGAAGTTGAACACCAGCCGCGTCAGATGGCTGAAGCTTGGCTCGTCATGCTCTTCGCCGGTGTACGGAATTTGTTGGAAGTCGCCACTGAGGCGAAGACTGGCAAATGCCTCCTGCAGATGGGCCAGTGCGCGGTCACTCAACGGATGATTCATGCGAATTACAAACTGGCGCTTCAGCCAGCGGGTGGAGTGGAAGTTGGCGTAGAACTGGTTGATTTCGTCCACCGCCTCTTCGGCGCTGTACACCAGGCGGACCAGCTTGAGGTCGGTGGGCAGGATGTAGCGATTGGCCTCAAGCTGGCTGCGGATAAAGTCCAGTGCGCCTTGCCAGAAGCTACCGCCCGGTGCATCCAGCAGTACCACCGGTACCAGCGGGCTTTTGCCGGTCTGGATCAGGGTCAGCACCTCCAGCGCTTCATCCAGGGTACCGAAACCGCCCGGGCACAGGATCAAGGCGTCGGCTTCCTTGACGAAGAACAGCTTGCGGGTAAAGAAGAAGTGGAAGGACAGCAGGTTCTCGGTGCCATCGATGGTCGGGTTGGCGTGCTGTTCAAAGGGCAGGGTGATGTTGAACCCCAGGCTGTGCTCCAGGCCGGCACCCTCGTGGGCCGCCGCCATGATGCCGCCGCCACCGCCCGTGATCACCATCAGGTCCGAACGGGCCAGGACCGCGCCCACTTCCCGGGCCAGTGCATACAACGGGCTTTCCACCGGCGTGCGCGCCGAGCCGAACACCGTGACTTTGCGCCGCCCCTTGAACTGTTCGAGCACGCGGAAGGCGTGGTCCAGTTCCCGGATCGCCTGCAAGGTGATCTTGGCATTCCAGCGGCTGCGGTCGTCCTGGGCCATGCGCAACACGGTGAAGATCATGTCGCGATAAAGGGGGATATTCGGGCTGTTGGGCGCAATCGAGTGGAGTTGCGCGTCGACCTGCTGCGTGAGGTCGGTGCCGTTTTCTTCAAATTGACGGATCAGGAGTTCATTCGGTTCGTAAGGCATTCAACTTCTCCTTCTTCACAGAACCCTGGGTGCCGACGAGAGATTCGTCGGGACCACGACACTGCATGTGTCGTTGCCTCTGGTTAACGAGGTGGGCGAAACCGGTTCTGTATATTCCTTATGATTAAAAACCTTTGCATTGCACGCTCAGGAGGGCAACCCTCTTTTGCCCTGAAAATGTTACAGGACGGTGTGAAAACCCGATGTTCCAGGCGTTCCGGATGAATTGATCATGAGCCTATAAAGTCTTGGCTGGCAACCGCTTATTGATCACTTCTGAGGGAGTTTAGACGCTGCCGTGAACAGGCACTTGCGGATAGTTCGGTGGGGCATATTGCGCGCCGCTGATCAGCAGCGCGCGACAGGGAGCATCGCTTACTTTTTCTTCTTCGCCGCAGCCGGCGCCGGGCAATCTGCTTCCTGGAACTTCACCGAGGCTACCGGGCGGTTGGTTTTGTTCTCGGTGATTTCATAGCGCATGATCGCGCCCTTGGCCATCAGCTCGCGGTAACCCTTGTTCAGGCACACACTTTGGCCGAGCTGGAAGTACACAGCCTTGGGATTGGCGCGCATTTGCTCGGCGCGGTCTGGCAGTACGCTGAGATGATCAATCAGTTGCAGGCCTTCAACGGTGTAGGCAACTTCCAGGGTCTTTTCGTCAATTTCCCGTGGCAGTTCTTTGTTGGTTTCCTCTGCGACGCTTTGCAGCTTCCTGTTCAGTTGAGCCTCCAGCAACGAGGCCGCTTGGGCACCCAGAGGCAACACCAGCGCGAGGGCGACGGACGGAACTACAAGGCGTGGCATAAGACGCAGCATGAAACTCTCCTGATTCGGTTACTGGTGCATAGACCAGCCACTGCGCTGTGCGTTCAGTGGCGCGGGATTATAGGTGACCGCTTGCCCCTAGGGCCAGCCTATTGCCGGGAAGTGCAGGTGGCCGGGGGCGGCTCTGGTAAACTGCGGTAACTTTTGCCTTCCGAGTTCTATCCGTGTCGATTTCCACTTCCCTGCTGCGCACCCGATGAGCCATGCCGTCTCCCGTTTGCGCACGCAGCGCCTGGCCCGTGCCGTAAAACCGTTTGTAGCGCGAGGCTCGCGGGCCGAACGCTGCCCCGGCTGCCGGGTGATTCCCGAGTACTGCCTGTGCGCCTGGCGGCCCAAGGTCCAGGCCAGATCCGGCATGTGCCTGCTGATGCACGACGTAGAGCCGATGAAACCCAGCAACACCGGCTGGCTGATTGCCGATGTGATCAACGACACGTCCGCGTTCCCCTGGTCGCGCACTGAGGTTGAGCCGGAGTTGCTGAACTTGCTGGACGACCCGCAATGGCAGCCATACATCGTCTTTCCCGGCGAATTCGTGGCCCCGGAGCGGGTGGTCCATCAGGTCAGGCTGGAGGAGGGCAAGCGCCCGCTGTTCATTTTGCTGGACGGCACCTGGAGCGAGGCGCGCAAGATGTTCCGCAAGAGCCCGTACCTGGAGCACTTGCCGGTGCTGAGCCTGGCGCCCGAGCAACTGTCGCGCTACAAGCTGCGTCGCTCCAAGCGTGATGACCACTTCTGCACCGCCGAAGTCGCCGCGCTGTGCCTGGAGCTGGCTGAAGATGCCGCAGCCAGTGAAGTCCTGGATGCCTATCTGGACGTATTCAGCACTCACTACCTGGCCGCCAAGTTTCAACTGGCGCTGGACCCGGCCGATGTCGTCCATACTCGCCTTGCACCTTATCTCTAGGTGTCATGGCCAGCCGACCTTTGCATGATGGCCGCGCAAACGCGCAGCCCGCTAAAATAGCCACGGGCGTAGCGCTTGACCACCCAGGCTACGCTGGGCATGCTTGGCGCCGATTGGGGCGCTGTCACAGATTGGATACGTCGCTTTTTGACGTTGAGCGCGCCCTTTGGTGACTGCTGGCCTGGCAGCCACCTTGCGCGTTGGCGGGCACTGAACCCATCAGTGCCGCCCTAAAAAACAGGATCATTTAATAAATGGCCACATACGAAATCCTGATTGCCGATGACCACCCGCTGTTTCGCAGTGCGCTGCACCAGGCGGTCACGCTGGGCCTGGGGCCGGATGTACGCCTCGTCGAAGTCGCCAGCATTGCCGAGCTGGAAACCCGCCTTACCGAAAAGTCCGACTGGGACCTGGTCCTGCTGGACCTGAACATGCCGGGTGCCTACGGTTTTTCCGGGCTGGTGCTGCTGCGTGGGCAATACCCGCAGATACCGGTGGTGATGGTATCGGCCCAGGAAGAGGCGTCGGTGGTGGTGCGCTCCAAGGAGTTCGGTGCCAGTGGTTTCATTCCCAAGTCCAGCTCCATGGAAGACATCCAGAAAGCCGTGCGCACGGTGCTGGATGGCGATGTCTCCTGGCCGCCGCAGGCCTTTGAAGAGATCAACGTCTCCGACGAAGCCAAGGCCGCGCGTGATGGCCTGGCCAGCCTCACGCCCCAGCAGTTCCGCGTATTGACCATGGTCTGCGAAGGCCTGTTGAACAAACAGATTGCCTACGAGCTGAGCGTGTCGGAAGCGACCATCAAGGCTCACGTCACGGCGATCTTCCGCAAGCTCGGCGTACGTACGCGAACCCAGGCGGCGCTGCTCTTGCAACAACTTGAGTCAATTTCGCAGCATTAAGACGCTGTTCATTCACGTTTTTTTGACTTTGCTTGCTCTAGTTTCCCCACACCTTTTTGCTCAGTTGCCTACTCTATGTCGCCTTTCAAGGGTCAAACCGGTATCAAACGTATTTTCAACGCAGGCGGATATTCCCTGGATGGCCTGCGTGCGGCTTTCACCGGCGAGGCGGCGTTTCGTCAGCTGGTGTTGCTCAATGTCATCCTGATCCCGCTGAGTTTCTTCCTTAACGTCAGCCGGGTAGAGCGGGCGCTGCTGATCGCCGTGTGCCTGCTGGCGTTGATCGTCGAGTTGCTCAACTCCGCCGTCGAAGCGGCGATCGACCGGATTTCCCTGGACCTGCACCCCTTGTCGAAAAATGCCAAGGACATGGGCAGCGCCGCGCAGTTCGTAGCGCTGACCATGATTACCCTGGTGTGGGCCGTGATCCTGATCTAGGCAATGGTCGGCAGTACAATCTCGTCGCTGCGCTGCACCCCGGCGGTGAACGACCGGCACAGCTCGAGGAATTCGCGCATCGCCGAGGTCTGGTACTTTTGCTTGTGCCAGATGAAATAGAACTGCCGGGCCAGGTCCAGGTCCGGGGTTTCCACCGGTACCAGGCTGCCACGCCGGAAGGCGTCGCGCAGCGCCAGCCGGGAAATGCAGCCAATCCCCAAGCCTGATTCCACCGCGCGTTTGATTGCCTCGGTGTGTTCCAGCTCCAGGCGGATATTCAGCGCGCTGCGGTGATGCCGCATGGCCTGGTCAAAGGTCAGGCGTGTTCCAGAGCCTTGTTCCCGCAGGATCCAGGCTTCATGGGTCAGCTCTTCCATGGTCGCCTGGCCGCGCTTGGCCAAGTGATGCTGGGGTGCGCAGAACACCACCAGTTCATCTTCCACCCAGGTTTGCACCTCGATGTCCGGGTGGCTGCAGTCGCCTTCGATTAGACCCAGATCAATTTCGTAGTGCGCCACCTGATGCACGATATGCGCAGTGTTCTGCACATGCAGCTTCACCTGGCTCTCGGGATGCTGCTGCATGAAGCTGCCGATCAGCAGCGTGGCCAGGTAGTTGCCGATGGTCAGCGTGGCCCCGACCGCCAGGGAGCCGAAGCCCGACTTGCCGTTGAGCAGGTCCTCGATCTCCTTGGCCTGGTCCAGCAGTGCCACCGCCTGGGGCAATAGCTGGTGACCGAGGGCGTTGAGGCTCAGGCGTTTGCCCGCGCGGTCGAACAATTGGCAGCTGGATTGCCGCTCCAGCTCGGTAATCGACGTGCTGGCGGCGGATTGAGATAAGGCCAGAAGGCCAGCAGCGCGCGAGACGCTTTCCTGCTGGGCGACGGCGACGAAGACTTGCAGTTGACGTAGAGTAAATCGCATATCGATATAACCGATAACCCTTATCTTAATAATCCAGTTAACAGATATTGTCGCCGCCATTAGAATGCTGTGCAATTGCGCATCCATCATTTGGCGCAGACCCATTTCCAGGAGTCCCCCGTACATGAGCAACATGAACCACGAGCGTGTCCTCAGTGTTCATCACTGGAACGACACTCTGTTCAGCTTCAAGTGCACCCGCGATCCGGGCCTGCGCTTCGAGAACGGTCAGTTCGTGATGATCGGCCTGCAACAGCCCAACGGCCGCCCGCTCATGCGCGCTTACTCGATTGCCAGCCCGAACTGGGAAGAGCATCTGGAGTTCTTCAGCATCAAGGTGCCCGATGGCCCGCTGACTTCCCAATTGCAGCACTTGAAGGAAGGCGACGAGATCATCATCAGCAAAAAACCGACGGGCACCCTGGTGCTTGACGATTTGAAGCCGGGCAAGCACCTGTACCTGCTCAGCACCGGCACTGGCCTGGCGCCGTTCATGAGCGTGATCCAGGACCCTGAAACCTACGAGCGTTTCGAAAAAGTGATCCTGTGCCACGGCGTGCGTTACGTCAACGAAGTCGCCTACCGCGAATTCATCACCGAGCACCTGCCGCAGAACGAGTTCTTCGGCGAGGCGCTGCGTGACAAGTTGATCTACTACCCGACCGTGACCCGTGAGCCGTTCGAAAACGAAGGCCGCCTGACCGACCTGATGCGCAGCGGCAAGCTGTTCAGTGACATCGGCCTGCCGCCGATCAATCCTGAAGACGACCGCGCCATGCTGTGCGGCAGCCCAAGCATGCTGGATGAAACCAGCGAAGTGCTCAACAGCTTCGGCCTGAAGGTTTCCCCGCGTATGCGTGAGCCGGGCGACTACCTGATCGAGCGTGCGTTCGTCGAGAAATAAGCGAACCGATTTGCTTTTGTGGCGAGGGAGCTTGCTCCCGTTGGACTGCGAAGCGGTCCCGGCGAGGCCACCTGGTTGTTCCAGATAAAATGGGGTGTCAGGTTTTGGGGCCGCTGCGCAGCCCAACGGGAGCAAGCTCCCTCGCCACATGACTTTGGTGCGACTAAAAAGCCCGCGTTGCCTTCACAGGCAGCGCGGGCTTTTTCGTTTCCGGGATTTACTTGGCGGCAATCACTTCCAGCACACAAATCATCCCGGCTTCGGGATAGTGCCAGCGCACATCAACATCCCAGAACTGCGCCCCGTATTCCCGCTCCGGCCCCGGCGTCTGGTAGGCCGGCCGTGGATCCTGCGCCAGGCACTGCTCGATCAACGCCACCAATGGCTCGCCAAGGCGCTGAGCGTGGCCTTCTGCCTGTTGCAGCGCAGTCTTCAGCCACTGCACGGGAATCAGCGGTGGCGCAGCGCTGGCGATGCTGTTGGTCGCAGTGTCAACTATGTCTGCGTACGGCACGTAGGGCTTGATGTCGAGAATCGGTGTGCCATCCAGCAGGTCGATCCCGGATATCCACAGGCGCCCATCTTCCACCTTGTCCAGCTTGACCACTGACTGGCCGATGCCGTTGGGCCGGTGCGTCGCGCGGGTGGCGAACACGCCCATGGACGTGTTGCCACCCAGGCGCGGCGGGCGCACTTTCAGCCGTGGTTTATCTTCCAGCGCCTGGTGGAACAGGAACAGCAGCCACACATGGCTGACCTGTTCCAAACCCTGCACTGCCTCACCCTGGTCGAATGGTGCCACCAACTCCAGCACGCCCCGGGCGGCAGGCGCCAGTTGTGGCTGGCGCGGGATGGCGAACTTCTCCTTGAAGCAGGAGCGGACAAAGCCGATGGGCGAGACGCTGTAGTTCACGGGTTTAGGCGCGAACGCGCAGGGTCAGGCCCTTGAGGAAGTTGCGCAACAGTTGGTCACCACAGGTGCGGTAGTTGGTGTGGCCGAACTTGCGGAACAGCGCGCTCAGCTCAGGCTTGGACACCGGGAACTCGGAGGCCTTGAGGATCGCGTGCATGTCGTCTTCCTTCAGTTCGAAGGCCACGCGCAGTTTCTTCAGGACGATGTTGTTGGTCACCGGCAGTTCGATCGGCTGCGGTGGACGGCTCTCGTCCTTGCCGCGCTTGAAGATCACCAGGCCATCGAGGAAATGCGCCATGACTTCGTCCGGGCAGAACACGAAGCCTTCTTCCTCGTCTTTCTTGAGGTAGGTCAGCAGGTCGTCCTTGGTGACTTCCATGCCGCCGAGCTTGATGATCTCGACCATCTTGTTGTCGCTGATGTCGAGCATGTAGCGCACGCTGCGCAGTACATCGTTGTGAATCATGGTGGGCAATCCTGGTCATTCAACTGTGGACACCGCCCAGGCAGGCGGTATCGAGAGATTCGGCGGCGAAAAAAGTCTTAGAACTTTTCTTTGCCGGACAGATAGCGCCATTGGCCTACCGGCACTTTGCCGATGGAGACTCCGCCAATGCGGATGCGTCGAATGGCGACGACTTTCAGGCCGACGGCTTCGCAGAACAAGGCAATCACACCCGGTTGCGGGTTTTTCAGCGCAAAGCGCAGGCGGTTCTCGTTCTGCCAGCTGGCTTTCACCGCCGGCAATTCCTTACCCTTGTAGGTCAGGCCATGGTTGAGGCGGTTCAGGCCGTGGGCGACCATGTCGCCGGACACCTCCACCACGTATTCCTGTTCGATCTTGTTCGCGTCAGCGGTCAGCTTGCGCAAAATCTTCCAGTCCTGGGTGAACACCAGCAGGCCGCTGGCCTTGGCTTGCAGGTCACTGCTGGCGGTCAGGCGCAGGAAGTGGCCCTTGAGCGGGCGCTTGCTGAAGCGGTGTTCTTCCGACAGGGTCTCGGCGTTGATCGACGCCATGGCTGTCTCGGCATCCACGCCGGCGGGGGCGTGGAACAGGATGGTCACCGGCTCCGGCGCTGTGGCCTTGGCCTCAGGGTCAAGCTCGACCTTCTGGGTGGTGACCTTGAACTGCGGCTCGTCGATCACTTCGCCGTCCACCGTGACCCAGCCGCCTTCGATGAACAGCTCAGCCTCCCGACGGGAGCAACCGACCAGTTCGATGAGGCGTTTGGAGAGGCGTAGGGGTTCAGTCATGACAAGGGCCGAAACAAAAGGGGGCGGCTATTGTACCTGTGTGGCGCCGGTTAATCCCGGCTCCATTTCATTTAGCCGCGACGTGCCTGTGGCTGGGCCTGGCGCAAACGCATGTGCAGCAACGGATAAGGCTGGCCCATGCCGTCATGGTCCGTGCGTCCGATCACCTCAAAGCCCTGCTTGAAGTAAAAGCCCAGGGCCTGCGGGTTCTGTTCGTTGACGTCCAGTTGATCGGCATTCATCGACTCGATGGCATAGCGCAGCAATTGCCGGCCCAGGCCCTGGCCACGGTGCTCGGGGTCGATAAACAGCATCTCGACCTTGCCCGCCGCCACTCCGGCAAATCCGGTGATGCGCTGGCGCGAGTCCTTGGTGCAGATCAGCATCACCGCGTCGAGGTAGCGGGTCAGCACCAGGTTTTTCAGCAACTCGATGTAACTGTCCGGCAGGAAGTCATGGGTGGCCCGCACCGAAGCCTCCCAGATGCGGGTCAGTTCCTGATAGTCGCTGGATTTGGGTGTATGGATAACCGAATGCTGACGCATGCCCGCTGCCCCTTGCCGATGATTGGCGCCGATGGGCAAAACGATAGACCTAAAAAAGCCCCGCATCTTGTCCAGAGGCAGGGCTTTTTCAATTCTTTACACCTTATGCGCGTTTTTCAGCCCACAGGTCGTACTCGTCGGCGTCGGTCACGGTGCACCAGACCTTGTCGCCCGGCTTCAGGCCGCTGGCATCGTCGATGAACACGTTACCGTCGATTTCCGGCGCATCGAAGAAGCAGCGGCCTACAGCGCCTTGCTCGTCGACTTCGTCGATCAGTACTTCGATCTCACGGCCGATGCGCAGTTGCAGGCGCGCCGAGCTGATGGCCTGCTGGTGCGCCATGAAGCGCTCCCAACGGTCCTGCTTGACGTCGTCCGGCACGATGGCAGCGTCCAGCAGGTTGGCCGGAGCGCCTTCCACCGGCGAGTACTGGAAGCAGCCGACGCGGTCCAGCTGGGCCTCGGTCAGCCAGTCCAGCAGGTACTGGAAGTCTTCTTCGGTTTCGCCGGGGAAGCCGACGATGAAGGTGGAGCGGATGATCAGGTCCGGGCAGATCTCGCGCCAGTTCTTGATGCGCGCCAGGGTCTTGTCTTCGAAGGCCGGACGTTTCATGGCCTTGAGGATTTTCGGGCTGGCGTGCTGGAACGGGATGTCCAGGTACGGCAGGATCTTGCCGGCGGCCATCAGCGGGATCAGCTCGTCAACGTGCGGGTACGGGTAAACGTAGTGCAGGCGCACCCATACGCCGAGGCTGCTCAGGGCTTCGCAGAGTTCGGTCATGCGGGTTTTCACCGGCGCGCCGTTCCAGAAGCCAGTGCGGTATTTGACGTCGACGCCGTAGGCGCTGGTGTCCTGGGAGATCACCAGCAGCTCTTTCACGCCGGATTTCACCAGGCGCTGGGCCTCGTCCAGTACGTCGCCCACCGGGCGGCTCACCAGTTTGCCGCGCATCGACGGGATGATGCAGAAGCTGCAGCTGTGGTTGCAGCCTTCGGAAATCTTCAGGTAGGCGTAGTGGCGCGGCGTCAGCTTGATGCCCTGCGGCGGCACCAGGTCGATCAGCGGGTTGTGGTCCTGGCGCGGCGGCACTACGTCGTGCACGGCGTTGACCACTTGCTCGTACTGCTGCGGGCCGGTCACGGCCAGCACGCTTGGGTGCACGTTGCGGATGTTGCCTTCTTCCACGCCCATGCAGCCGGTGACGATCACCTTGCCGTTTTCCTTGATGGCTTCGCCGATCACTTCCAGGGACTCGGCCTTGGCCGAGTCAATGAAGCCGCACGTGTTGACCACCACCACGTCCGCGTCCTGGTAGGTGGACACGACGTCATAGCCTTCCATGCGCAGTTGCGTAAGGATGCGTTCGGAGTCGACCAGAGCCTTTGGGCAACCCAGGGATACAAAGCCGACCTTGGGGTTGGCTTTTGCGATGGTGGTGGACATGTCTAACCTCGGTATTGAATGACGCCGCCCGTCGTGCACGAAAGGTGGCGGATGGGCACTTGGTGTGCCTCTGATCAAAAAGTGCGCAATTCTAGCGACGGGAATCGCTCTTGACCAGCTTTATGCAGGGAAATACGACGAGTGCTGCGCTATGCTTCGCGCCGTTGCACCTGAGTGAATTTCCTCGGTCAATAAATCGTCTGTAACGAGAAGTAAAACAGCGCATGCTGTGGACAGCATAGGCGCCCGCAGCAGGCGCGCTGTTTATAAAAGACCGCAGGTCAAAGGGCAGGAGTGGTTGATGGGTCAGGCAAGTAGTCAGGCAGCAGGTGCCGAGCAGTCCAACGCAAAGCCGATCGGCATGCTGGTGGCGGCAGTGGGGGTAGTTTACGGCGATATCGGCACCAGCCCGCTCTACACCCTTAAAGAGGTGTTTACCGGTGGTTATGGGGTTCAGGTCAACCATGACGGTGTGCTGGGGATCCTGGCGCTGATCTTCTGGTCGCTGATCTGGGTGGTCTCGATCAAGTACATGCTGTTCGTGTTGCGCGCCGATAACCAGGGCGAAGGCGGCATCATGGCCTTGACCGCGTTGGCGCGACGAGCAGCGGGTGAGCGCAAGCGGCTACGCAGTTTCCTGGTGGTCTGTGGCTTGTGCGGCGCGGCGCTGTTCTACGGCGACAGCATGATCACCCCGGCGATTTCCGTGTTATCGGCGGTGGAAGGTCTGGAACTGGCCTTCGATGGCCTCGAAAAATGGGTGGTGCCGATCGCCCTGATTGTGCTGGTGGCCCTGTTCCTGATTCAGAAACACGGTACCGACCGCATCGGCAAGTTGTTCGGGCCGGTGATGGTGACCTGGTTCCTGGTGCTGGGCGGCCTCGGCGCCTACGGCATCACCCAGCATCCGGAAGTACTCAACGCCATGAACCCGATGTGGGGCGTGCGTTTCTTCGAGGCTCACCCGGGCATTGGCGTGGCCATCCTCGGTGCCGTAGTGCTGGCGTTGACCGGTGCCGAGGCGCTGTACGCCGACATGGGCCACTTCGGCCGCAAACCCATTGCCCGCGCCTGGTTCATGCTGGTGTTGCCGGCGCTGGTGCTGAATTATTTCGGCCAGGGTGCCTTGTTGCTCGGCGATCCTGAGGCCGCGCGAAACCCGTTCTACCTGCTGGCGCCGAGTTGGGCCCTGATCCCGCTGGTGGTGTTGTCCACGCTGGCCACAGTGATCGCGTCCCAGGCCGTCATCTCCGGTGCGTTCTCCCTGACGCGCCAGGCCATCCAGCTCGGTTATATCCCGCGCATGCATATCCAGCACACCTCCAGTGCCGAGCAGGGCCAGATCTACATCGGTGCGGTGAACTGGTCGCTGATGGTCGGCGTGATCCTGTTGGTGCTGGGCTTTGAGTCCTCTAACGCACTGGCATCGGCCTACGGCGTGGCGGTGACCGGCACGATGCTGATGACCACTATCCTGGTGTCGGCAGTGATGCTGCTGCTGTGGAAATGGCCACCGATATTGGCGGTGCCGGTATTGGTCTGCTGCCTGCTGGTGGACGGCCTGTACTTCGCGGCCAACGTGCCGAAGATCGTCCAGGGCGGCGCCTTCCCGGTACTCGCGGGGATTGTGCTGTTCGTGCTCATGACCACGTGGAAGCGCGGCAAGCAATTGCTGGTGGACCGTCTCGACGAGGGCGGCTTGCCGTTGCCGATCTTTATCAGCAGTATCCGCGTACAACCGCCTCATCGCGTGCAGGGCACCGCGGTGTTCCTGACGGCGCGGCCAGACGCCGTGCCTCATGCGCTGTTGCACAACCTGCTGCATAACCAGGTACTGCACGAGCAGGTGGTGCTGTTGACGGTGGTCTATGAAGACATTCCACGGGTGCCGGTCGCACGCCGCTTCGAGGTGGATGCCTACGGCGAAGGCTTCTTCCGGGTGATCCTGCATTTCGGCTTTACCGATGAGCCGGACGTGCCCGAAGCGCTGAAGCTGTGCCATCTTGATGACCTGGACTTCAGCCCGATGCGCACCACCTACTTCCTCAGCCGCGAAACCGTGATCGCGTCCCGCATCAAGGGCATGGCGCGTTGGCGCGAAGGGTTGTTCGCGTTCATGCTGAAGAACGCCAACGGCAACCTGCGCTTCTTCAAGTTGCCGGTTAACCGGGTGATCGAGCTCGGCACTCAAGTAGAAATGTAAGCCCAACAAAAAGCCCCCGGTGCCTTGCGGCAGCGGGGGCTTTTTTGTGGGCGCTTATTCGGCCAGGGTCTTGCCCTGGCGCTTCTCGATGATGTCTACCAGACGCTTGGCCAGCGCCGGGTAGTTCTCGTCGAAGTGATGGCCGCCAGGCAGCTTCACGGCTTCGCCGACAGCGGTCTTGTCGGTACAGCCGCTCTCGTCGACTTCTTCGGCACCGTAGATGCACACCACCTTGTCGGCCGGCAGCTTGGCCATTTCCGGGCCGGTTGCAGCTTCCTTGCCGGCGTTGCCCAGCCAGCCTTCCACTTCGATCTCGAAGCTGCCGGTGCGGGCGAAGGCCAGCAGGATGATCGCGTCTACACGCTGCTGCTCGTTTTCCGGCAGGCGGTTGTAGATGGCCGGCAGCACATCGGCGCCGAACGAGTAGCCGGTCAGCACGAAGCGCTTGGTACCCCATTTTTGCCGGTAGTGCTGCATCAGCTCGGCGAGGTCCTTGGCGCTTTGTTCCGGGGTCTTGTGCTGCCAGTAGTAGCGCAGGGTGTCGATGCCGACCACCGGGTAGCCGATCTTGGCCATTTCACCGGCCACGTCGCGGTCCAGGTCACGCCAGCCGCCGTCACCGGAGAGGAACAGGGTGACGGTGTCCTTGGCCTGGCCAGCCGGCACTTCGACCACCGGGATCGCCAGGCCGCCGTTGTCCGAGCCCACCAGTTGCTTGCGCAGCTCGTTGTTCAGCACTTGCGGGTAGTGAACGTCGTAGTCGCTGATGCTGGTGGTGGCACGCGGTGTGTCGCGTACGAAACTGGCAGCATCATCGTCAGGGTTATCGTTCCAGGCCACCAGCCAGCTACCGTGTGCCGAAGTCTTCGGCAGCGGGTCGTTGCAGCCTGGCTGCGCCAGCGCGAAGCCGACGGAGATGGCATTGGCCTTGTCGTCGTTCTGTGCGGCCAGCCAGCGCCAGGCCAGGGCTGCGCCAGGGCCGATGCCGCTGACCAGGGTCGCCGGGCCGGCAAGCTGGCCCAGGGCGGTTTGCAGGGCCTGTTCCTGCAGCTTGCAGTCGTCCTTGGGCAGGATCACCTGGACGATCTGCGCTGCGCCGCCCTGGCTCAGGGCGATCAGTTGGCTGTCGGTCAGGGTTTCGTCGGCCAGCACGGCCACCGCCACGCGGGCCTTGGGTGCGGTACCCGGGGTCACGCGGGTCAGGACGGTGCCGTCAGCCTGTGGCAGTTGTTCCAGAGTAGGTTGCGGTGCAGGGCGGTTCCAGTACCAGTAGCCGCCACCGAGGATCAGTGCCAGTACCACCAAAAATGCCAATACATACCGCCAGGAGCGTCGAATCATCAGCGTTTCACCAATCCAGTCAAGCCGCCCGCAATCAGGGCGGCGGTGTCGGCCAGTGCCACCAGCGGATCAAGTCCTGCGGGCACGGCCATATAACGGGGTTCCCAGTCAGGCTGGAACTTGTCTTTGAAGCGGCGCAAGCCTTGGAAGTTATACAGTTGCTCGCCACGGCGGAACACCATCGAGCCCAGGCGTTGGGTCAGCGGGGCGCCACGTCGTGGTTGCAGGCCCGACAACGGCACCATGCCGAGGCTGAAGCGGGCGTAGCCATGGTTCTTATAATGTTGAATCAGGCCGACCATCATGAATTCCATGGTCAGTTTCGGCGCGTCCGGGTGCGCACGCATCAGGTCGAGACTGGCCAGGTCGTGGCTGTAGGTCTCAAGCAGGTTCGCAAACGCTACCGGGCGCCCTTCGAAGCGAATGATCGCAATACGAAAGTGCTTGAGGTAGTCGTCGCTGAATCGTCCGAGGGAAAAGCCTTTTTCCCGCACATTCTTGCCGGTCAGCCATGCGTCGGAGATGACTTTCAACTCCTCCATCGGGGCCTGGCCGGGTTCATGGATCTCCAGGGACAAGCCATCACGGGTCCCGCGGTTCCAGGTGTAGCGCAGGTCCTTCATCTCTTTGCCCTTGGCTTCCAGGTCAAAGCGTTTGAGGTCGACCCGGGCTTCTTCACCCAGTTTGATCGCGGTGAGGCCGATGTCCATGTAGTACGGCAGGTTCTCCGCGCGCACCTGGTAGAACACCGGGCGGGCGTGGTGAATGTCGCACAGGTCGCGGAACTGCCAGATCATCTCGGCCCGTTGCAGGGTCGGGCCAATCGGATCGTACAAGGCCACCAGGCTGCGACCGCGACGAGCGTACATCAGGAACGCTTCGTCGTTGGGATGAAACAGCAGGGCCTTGTCGCCGGTCAGCGCCAGGCCGCCGTCGGGTTGTGCAGAGTTCATCAGGATCTTGGTGGCGCGCTCCAGTTCATCCGGTGTCGGCAAGTGGATGATCGGGCGCGCGGTACGCAGCAGCCAGGTCAGCGACACCACCACCAGCACCACGGCCGCGCCCAGCAGCGAGCGCAGGCCACGCGGGGCGTTGGCGTCGAGGGTGAACTGCCACCACAACTGATGGCTATAGGGCACGTCCTGGTAGGCGAACAACAGCAGCCAGATCGACGCACCAAGTACGCACACGCTGGCCACCAGGTACAGCGGCGAGAACGGCAGTTCGGTCAGGCGGCTGGCGCGATAGAACGAGCGCCGGAAGATCGCCAGCAGCACCGCCGTCATGGTCATCAGGCTGGCTTCTTCCCAGTCGAAACCCTTGAGCAGGGAGAGCAGGGCACCGGTCAGCAGCAGCACCATGGTCAGCATCCACGCCGCGGACAACCGTCGACGCAGGCCCTGGGCCAACAGAAGGCAGAGCACGCCGATCAGGCTGGCACCAAAGTGCGAAGCGTCAATCAGGCGATGAGGAATCAGGAAGCCGATGTTTTCCAGGCGTGAGTCGATTTCCGGGGTTGCGCCGGAAAACAGCAGGACCACGCCTGACAAAAAAACCAGTACGGCCAGGATCGGCGCAGCGAGGCCAGAGGCCGCGCGCAGGCTTTGTTGCGTATGGAACAGGCGCTGGGCTTCATTGACCAGCAGGAACACACAAGCGATCAACAGCGGCAGCACCACATAGATCATCCGGTACAGCAGCAGTGCGGCCGCCAGTGGCGCGGCACCGAGCTTGTCGGCGAAGGCAGCCAGCAGGATTGCTTCGAACACCCCGACGCCACCGGGTACATGGCTGAGCACACCGGCGGCCAGGGCCAGCAGGTACACCAGCAGGAACGGGCCAAAGGGCGGCGCTTCCGGCAGCAGCATATACAGCACGGTAGCGGCCGCAGCCACGTCGAGGGCGGTGATGATCAGTTGCAGGAAGGTCAGGCGACGGCCCGGCAGGCGCAAGGTGCGACGCCCGGCCTTGACCAACAGGTTGTCCGGATACGGTTGTTCCGGCAGGCGGCGGCGGTAGATGCCGATGCACAGTGCGGCTGTTAACAGCAACACAGCACCGGCGATGCCGCCGAGCAGGCTGGCAGGTAGATGCAGGGCATTGGACGCGGCAGGCAGGTTGCTCAGGGTGGCCAGCGCAGCGAGCGGCGGCAGGGCGCAACCCAGGGCCAGGCTGGCAAACACGGTCATGCGCGCCACTTCCGAAGCGCCGATGCCATACCGTGCATATAAACGGTAGCGTACCGAGCCGCCCGAGAGCATCGACAGACCAATCGCGTTACCGATGGCGAATGCGGTAAAGCCGCCGTAGGCCAGAGTCTTGGCAGGCAGCTTCACGCCGGCATAACGGGCACCGGAAAATTCATAGCCCAACAAAATGATAAAGCCGGCGACAGCAGCACCGAACGCACCCAGCAGTGCAGGCTTGGGCACTTCAAGGATTGAATCGTGGAGCGCGTAAAGATCCAGTTCAAGCAACAGGTGGCGACAGGCGATAAGGGCGATTGCGAACAGCAACAAGGTGACGGCCAGCCCGATGGGTTGGCGGTATTTGCTCAACAGATCCAGCCAGCGCAAACGGGTGGGAGTGATCGGTTGTGTCGCTGTGACAGAGTCTTGTGGTTCAGACGAGTTGGCGCGCATCAATCACCTCGTGGATTGTGCGCGACAGGATGGAGGTATCCAGCCAAGTTACCAATCCCTATGGACAAAATAATTACAAATATTAACGCGTATCGCGAAGTGCGGCGACAGCGCCCATTGGTCGTAGAAGGACAGTGCTTGAAGACTTAGCATAGCTTGCAATGAGATGGACTCTACAAACCGTGTACGGTTTCATGAAAGATGCCATGCCATTGTTTCAAAAGGACTTTTTCGTCAGATACAAAAAAGGCCACTCTTTCGAGCAGCCTTTTTTGATGTTTGGTTGCGGGAGCCGGATTTGAACCGACGACCTTCGGGTTATGAGCCCGACGAGCTACCAGACTGCTCCATCCCGCGTCTGTGTGGCGGCATTCTACAGAGCAACGGCGGGGTGTCAACCGTTAATCGAACGATGGGTCAAATAAGTGCAATTTAGCTTCGGATTGTCACGCGGGTGCGGTAAGTGCGCGATTGGGAAAGGTTTTTTGTCAGACAATCGGCGCGAGGGCTAAAACAGACAGGCACAAAAAAGGCCACTCTTTCGAGTAGCCTTTTTTGATGTTTGGTTGCGGGAGCCGGATTTGAACCGACGACCTTCGGGTTATGAGCCCGACGAGCTACCAGACTGCTCCATCCCGCGTCTGTGTGTCGGCATTCTACAGAGGAACGCGAGTGTGTCAACCGCTGATTCAAAGAAAAGCGCTTGTGGTTCAATCGGTTAGCTCTCCAAGGTGGCCCCTTGATAGGCCGCGGGGCCAGTCTGGCCGAGGCTTTCAGCTCTATTGGGGGGTGTGTTTCGATTGAGAAAATGAATTCGCCTGCGAATTTTCCTACCGCTTAAGCGGAAGATTCAAACTACTGGTGCTATATACAGGTGTGAGTGAGATACTGCCGGCCTGTCCGTTTTCTGCCCAGAACCACTGCCTTATATATGACGCAGCGCAAAATCATCCACGTCGACTGTGATTGCTTCTACGCCGCCATCGAGATGCGCGACGACCCGACCCTGGCGCAAAAGCCCCTGGCGGTCGGCGGTTCGGCAGACCGTCGTGGGGTGATCGCCACCTGCAACTATGAAGCACGGGCTTATGGTGTGCGTTCGGCTATGTCGTCCCGCCATGCCCTGAAGCTGTGCCCGGACCTGACCATCGTCAAGCCGCGCATGGATGCTTATAAAGAAGCATCAAAGGAAATCCAGGCGATCTTTCGCGACTACACCGACCTGATCGAACCGTTGTCCCTGGACGAAGCCTACCTGGACGTCTCCGACAGCCCGCATTTTGGCGGCAGTGCCACGCGCATTGCCCAGGACATTCGCCGGCGGGTCTCCAACCAGTTGCACATCACCGTTTCCGCGGGCGTGGCGCCGAACAAGTTTCTCGCCAAGATCGCCAGCGACTGGAAAAAGCCCAACGGACTGTTTGTGATCACCCCCGACCAGGTGGAAGACTTTGTCTCGGCGCTGCCGGTGAAAAAGCTCCACGGCGTGGGCAAGGTGACGGCCGACAAGCTGGCGCGGCTGGGGATCGAGGACTGCCTGCAACTGCGGGAGTGGAACAAGTTGGCGCTGGTGCGAGAGTTTGGCAGTTTTGGCGAGCGGCTTTGGAGCCTGGCGCGTGGGATTGATGACCGGGTGGTGCAGAACGACAGCCGCCGGCAATCCATCAGCGTGGAAAATACCTACGATGTCGACCTGCCGGACTTGCCCAGTTGCCTGGAAAAGCTGCCGGAGCTGATGGACACCCTGGCCGGGCGCATGGCGCGCATCGACAGCAGTTATCGTGCGGGCAAGCCGTTCGTCAAAGTGAAGTTTCACGACTTTACCCAGACGACCCTGGAGCAGGCGGGGGCAGGGCGGGACCTGGAGAGTTACCGGCAGTTGCTGACCCAGGCGTTCAATCGCGGCGACAAGCCGGTGCGATTGCTGGGAATAGGCGTGCGTTTGCTGGATTTGAGCAACGGCAACGAGCAGCTCCAATTTCCCTGGTAGAAACCGAAAGCCAAATGTGGGAGCGGGCTTGCTCGCGAATGCGGCGTGTCAGCCAGCACATGCGTCACCTGACACACCGCATTCGCGAGCAAGCCCGCTCCCACATTTAAAGGCTTCAGCGTGCTCCGGGGTCCGCCACCAGGCGTCCGGCATCCTTGGTCAAGGCCTGCAGGAATTCCTGCTGCAACTCCGGATCGTTGCGGGTCAGTTCGATCAGGCTCTGTTCCAGCTCGCTGGCTTCTTCTTCCAGGCCCAGCTCCGACAGGCGCTTGACCCGGTGCACCCACTCGTTGACCTCGTCGTCTTCCAGGTCGTCATAGATCAAACCGTGAGCTTCGAGCAATTTGCCCCGCAGGGTGCCGCTGATGGCCAGGGATGAGTCCGAGTGCACGTCATCCTGGGCATCTTCAACACTGATCTTCAGGGTGCTGATGCGGTTCAGGTCCTGCTCGGCAAACGGGCTGTCCAGCAGGTTCAGGCGCAGCACACCATCGCGGTCGGTGGTCAGCTCATGGGTTTGCTTGCCGGCAGTCACCTGTACCGGGCGCTCGCTCCAGGGCAGGCTCGAATACTCCACGCGCTTGTCGCGCTGGACTTCATCGATACCCGCCAGGTTCTGTTGCGCACGGCCGTTGGATTGCACGTTCATGAACGGGTTGATCCCGTCCACGCCATAGCTGAGCCAATCCCGGGTCATGCTGGCAGGCAGGTTGCCCAGGGCAAACACATTCGCCACGTTGGCGCCGACGCCCGCCACCAGCGCGACCGCGCCCAGGGGCATCTCATAGAGTTTGCGCCAGGGCTGGTAGGGCGTGTAGCGGTCGTAGCGACGGGTAACTTCGAACTCGGTGACCTCAAAGGTCTTTTGCTCGTGAATGCGCACCCGGCGTTGCGGCAGCTCCAGCACCTTCGGCTCGCCCACGTCGATCTGCAGGCTGTGATCGAGCAATTTGCGCTCGATGCGTTCCTCGTGCTCGCTGCGTTGCGACATTTGGTTGGCGCAGCCGCTGACCAGCAGGGCGCCACATAACGTGGCGCCCCCCAGGGCTATGGTGTTTCGCTTGAACATGACGACTCTTGATCTGGTTTTCAGCGACGAATACGCGCCTGAAGGAAAGACAGCACGTCAGCCACCGGCAACGGTTGGGCCTCGGCTTCGGTCCGGCTCTTGTATTCCAGATTGCCATCGGCCAGGCCGCGGTCACTGACCACGATCCGGTGCGGGATGCCAATCAGTTCCATGTCGGCGAACTTGATGCCCGGGCTGGTTTTCTTGTCCCGATCATCCAGCAGCACTTCAAAACCGGCAGCCGTGAGTTCGGCATACAGTTTGTCGGTGGCTTCGCGTACTTGCTCGGTTTCGTAGCGCAGCGGTACCAGGGCAACCTGGAATGGCGCCAGGGCGTCGCTCCAGATGATGCCTTTCTCGTCGTTGTTCTGCTCGATGGCAGCCGCAACCACGCGGGATACGCCAATGCCGTAGCAGCCCATTTCCAGGGTGATCGGCTTGCCGTTCTCGCCCAGCACTTCGCACTTCATCGCCTTGCTGTACTTGTTGCCCAGCTGGAAGATGTGCCCGACTTCGATGCCGCGCTTGATTTCCAGGGTGCCCTTGCCGTCCGGGCTTGGGTCGCCGGCCACCACGTTGCGCAGGTCGGCCACGGTCGGAACCGGCAGGTCACGTTCCCAGTTCACGCCAAAGTAGTGCTTGTCATCAATGTTCGCACCGATGCCGAAGTCGCTCATCAGCTCTACCGAGCGGTCGATGATGATCGGCAGTGGCAGGTTCAGCGGGCCGAGGGAACCGGCACCGGCGCCAATGGCGTCACGCAGTTCTGAGTCGGTGGCCATGACCAGCGGGCTGGCAACGCCTGGCTGCTGGGCGGCCTTGATTTCGTTGAGCTCGTGGTCGCCACGGATTACCAGGGCGATCAGCTTGCCTTCTTCCTCGGCGCGCACGATCAGGGTCTTGATGGTCTTTTCAATCGGCAGATTGAATTTCTCCACCAGGGCCGCGATGGTCTTGGTCTCGGGCGTGTCCACCAGGCGCAGCTCTTCGCTTGGCGCAGGGCGGGAGGTTTCCCGTGGCACGGCTTCGGCTTTCTCGATGTTCGCCGCGTAGTCGGAACCGTTGCTGAACACGATGTCGTCTTCACCGGACTCGGCCAGCACGTGGAACTCGTGGGAGCCGGCACCGCCGATGGAGCCGTTGTCCGCTTCAACCGGGCGGAATTTCAGGCCCAGGCGCGTGAACACGTTGCAGTAGGCGGTGTGCATGCGGTCGTAGGTGACCTGCAGGGACGCCTGGTCAGCGTGGAACGAATAGGCGTCCTTCATGATGAATTCGCGGCCGCGCATCAAACCGAAGCGTGGGCGGATTTCGTCACGGAACTTGGTCTGGATCTGATACAGGTTGAGGGGCAACTGCTTGTAGCTGCTCAACTCGTTGCGCATCAGGTCGGTGATCACTTCTTCGTGGGTCGGGCCGGCGCAGAAGTCCCGGCCATGACGATCCTTGAAGCGCAGCAATTCAGGGCCGTACTCTTCCCAGCGCCCGGATTCCTGCCACAGCTCAGCCGGTTGGGTGCTCGGCATCAACACTTCCAGAGAGCCGGCAGCGTTCATTTCTTCACGAACGATGGCTTCGACCTTGCGCATCACCTTCAAGCCCATGGGCAGCCAGGTGTACAGGCCCGAGGCCAGTTTGCGGATCATGCCGGCGCGCAGCATCAGCTGATGGCTGATCACGACCGCGTCGGAAGGCGTTTCTTTCTGTGTGGCGAGCAAATATTGACTGGTGCGCATGGTAGGCCGTTGTCGGTTGCTTGAACTTGAAATGACTTGGGATTGTACGGGCGCTTGCTGCCGACGTACAGGCATCTGGTTGCTGGAGCAGGGCTTCTCTGGGAGCTGGCATGCCTGCGATGCAGGCAACACGGTGTGTCAGTTACACCGCGGTGATGCAATCGCAGGCAAGCCAGCGCCTACAGTGATTCGTTTTCCTCGGGAGGATTCAAGCGAATCCGTCGGCTTTCCTGAAACCAGTGCAAGGCGATCAGGACCAGCGTCGGCACACCCAGCAGGCAGGTGATCATGAAGAAGTTGTGGTAACCGAACTTCTCGACCATCACCCCCGAATACCCGCCGATCAAGCGTGGCAGCAGCAACATGATCGAACTGAGCAGGGCGTATTGGGTGGCGGAGAACTTCAGGTTGGTCAGGCTCGACAGGTACGCGACAAACGCCGAGGTCGCCATGCCGGAACTGAAGTTGTCCAGGGAGATGGTGAAAATCAGCATCTGCAAGTCCGGGCCCATGTCGGCGAGCATCACGAACAGCAGGTTGGTGCCGGCCGATGCAATGCCGCCAATGAACAGGATCGGCAGAATCCCGAAGCGCACGATCAACAGGCCACCCATGCCGGCACCCAGCAGGGTCATGATCAGGCCGAAGACTTTGCTGACACCGGCGATCTGGTCCTTGGTAAAGCCCTGGTCGATATAGAACACGTTGGCCATTACGCCCATTACCGTGTCCGACATGCGGTAGGTGGCAATCAGCCCCAACAGCAGGAAGGCCTGCCAGCGGTAGCGCAGGATAAAATCGTTGACCGGCGTGAGCACCGGCGCCAGGCCCCGGCGGCCCATGGTCGACAGGCACAGCGTGGTCAGGATGATGTAGAGGATGGCCCGCAGGAACGCGCGATCTTCCAGCAGCAGGTCCAGCAGGCTGACCCCATGGAACAGCACGCTGGCGAAATCAGTGTTGTACAACTGGGTGAACATCGCCGGCACCGACACCAGCAGCACGATCAACACGAACACCGAGACCAGCTGGTGAGCAAAGCTGTAGCGCCCGGCCTGCAATTGGGTACGCAGCGGCACATTGGGTTCGCGCATGAACAGCGTGGTCAGCAGCGCAGGCACCATCAGCGCACCAAACAGCACGTACGTACCGGCCCATGCCGAGTGCTTGTAGTTGAACCCGGTGGAACCGAAGCCTTCGGCAAAAAACAGCGCACCTGCGGTGGCAAGCAGCGCGGCCACGCGATAACCGGACATATAGCTGGCGGCAAGCGCGGCCTGCTGGCTGTCGCTGGCGATTTCCAGGCGGTAGGCGTCTACGGCGATGTCTTGCGTGGCGGAAGCGAAGGCCACGATCACGGCGATGGCGATCAGCCAGGACAGATGCTTTTGCGGATCACAGAAACCCATGCCGATCAATCCGAGGATCACCAGCGTCTGGGACAGTACCAGCCAGGAGCGACGACGTCCGAGCTTGCCGAGCAGTGGCAGGCGCCATTGGTCGAGCAGGGGCGACCAGACCCACTTGAAGGCATAGGCCAGGCCGATCAGGCTCGCATAACCGATGGTTTCGCGGGCCACGCCGGCCTCGCGCAACCATACCGAGAGCGTCGAGAACACCAACATGTAAGGCAAGCCGGCAGCAAAGCCGAGCAGCAACAGCACTAACGTCGAGGGGCTGGCATAGGCGGCGAGCGCGGCGCGCCAGGTTTTACGGGGCATGGGCTGGAGTCTGCCTCAGAATTACGCAAATAAAGCGCGCACTCTAACCGCTGTGCTCTACCGGGCGCCAGCCATGACGCTGAATATCAACACGATTGTTCAGGATGCTGACGCCTTCGCCGCGCAAACGCGCACGTTGCTCGTCACCCGAGGCACTGCCCACCGGCAGACTTATCCGACCACCGGCACCCAGCACGCGATGCCAGGGCAGTTTGGTGTCCTCGGGCAGTTGGCTCAGGGTGCGCCCCACCCAACGTGCGGCGCGACCCAAACCGGCGAGGTGTGCCAGCTCCCCGTAGCTGATCACGCAGCCTTCGGGCACTTGGGCGAGGGTCAGGTACAGCACGGTGCGGCGCATTTCAGCGGGGCTTTGCGGAGCGTCGGTCATTTCGTTCATGGTGGCATATCCGATGAAAATATCCGTCCATTTGTAGGAAATTTCTGCAAAATGGGGGGCTGGGAGCGGAACTCGATACGAATACCCGAGTCAGTCCTTGCTAAGAAGTTATCCACCCCGATAATGCCCGTTTTTTCGTCAAACTCGAGCCCCATATCCGCTTATGTTGTCCAGAACCCTGCTGTGCCTCGCTGTTTTCAGCGCCTCCACCCCGTTGCTCGCCGACACCGTCTGGTTGAAGAACGGTGACCGCCTGACCGGCAAGATCAAGGTTTTCGACGGCGGCAAGCTGCTGATCCAGACCGACTATGCCGGCGCGATCCCGGTGGACTGGAAGCAGGTCAAGACCCTGGAGAGCGATCAGGAATTGCTGGTCAAGCAGGATGCCTACAGCGGTGAGAAGGCCAAGTCCCTGCAGCCGGCCGACGATGGCAAGGTCATCCTGGCCAACGGCGAGGCGCCCAAGACCGTCGAGCTGGCGAGCATCCAGCAGATCATCAAGCCCAAGCCGGTGATCGAGGACCTGGTGTGGAAGGGCAATGTCGATATGGCGCTGGACTACAAGCGCGCGGAAAAAGACACCAACGACTACGACATCGACTTCAAGACCACTGCCCGCCATGGCCAGTGGCGCCATACCGCCGAGGGCGAATACAACCGCGAATTCCAGGACGACGTGACCACCACCGACAACTGGGCGCTGGAGTACGACCTGGACCGGTTCATTACCGAACACTGGTTCTGGCAGGGCCGCTTGACCTACAAGCGCGACAAGGTCGAGGACCTGTCCCGCCAGCGCACCGTGGGTACTGGCCCGGGCTACCAATTCTGGGATGACGAACTGGGCGCGTTCTCCCTCGGTTCGCTGGTCAACCGCACCGACTATGAATACCAGGACGGCGGCAAGGACAACTTCTACTCGCTGGCCATGAAGTGGAACTACAACCGCTACCTGGTGGGCAAGACCGTTGAATTCTTCACCAATGGCGAAGTGGGCAAGCCGCTGGCCGGGCCGTCCGAGTACTCCCTGGATGCGGAAATGGGCTTGCGCTACAAAGTCACCGAGTGGGCCTCCCTCAACCTCAAGGCCGAGCGCGACATTATTAGTGGCGACTCGGAAAGCGCGTTGAGCAAGACCCGCTACACCGCAGGGTTCGGCGTCGCCTGGTAACGAGCCGCCTGGTAATTAAAGGCGTAACCCGCCGTCCATTTCCAGAATCCGCCCGGTGTAGTAGTCGTTCTCGAAGATATACGCCGCTGAATGGGCAATCTCCTCAGGCCGCCCCATGCGCTTGAGGGGAATGCCGGCGGTCATCTTCTCCAAGGCCTCGGGCTTCATGCCCAGGGTCATCTCGGTCTCGATAAACCCCGGTGCGATGCCCGCCACGCGGATGCCGTAGCGCGCCAGCTCCTTGGCCCAGGTCACAGTGGCGGCCGCTACACCGGCCTTGGCGGCGGAGTAGTTGGTCTGCCCGACATTGCCGGCCCGCGAGATCGACGAGATATTGATAATGGTGCCCTGGTTCTTCAGCTCCACCATTTTCGCCGCCACCTCACGGGTGCACAGGAACACCCCGGTAAGGTTGACATCGATCACCGCCTGCCACTGGGCCAGGCTCATCTTGGTCATCTCGCCGTCCTTGACCTTGAGCAGCAAGCCATCACGCAAGATCCCGGCGTTGTTGATCAAGCCGTTGATCGCACCGAAGTCTTCGGCGATCTGTGCCACGGTGTGGGTCACCTGCTCTTCATTCGCCACGTTGCACAGATAGGCGCGTGCCTTCACCCCATGGGCCTGGCAGGCGGCCACCGCCTGGTCGAGTTTTTCCTGATTGAGGTCCACCAGCGCCAGGTTGGCACCTTTGGCGGCAAAATACTCGGCCATGGAGCGGCCCAAACCCTGGCAACCGCCGGTGATAATGATTACTTTGTCGTTGAGATGCATTCGCAAGTCCTGTGGGCAGAATTAAGCGGCTATCCAGGTTTTTTTTTGACGAAATTTATCGAAGGAGTCATAAGTTGAGCGCGCACGTTGCCAAGAATGCCCGAGAACTACTGCTCAAGGAATACCGTGGGGCACTCGCCACCTTGTCCAAGGCCATGCCCGGTTTCCCGTTTGGCTCGGTGGTGCCGTATTGCCTGGACGCCGAGGGCCGGCCGCTGATCCTGATCAGCCGTATCGCCCAGCACACCCATAACCTGCAGAAAGACCCCAAGTGCTCGTTGCTGGTCGGTGAGCGTGAGGCGGACGACGTGCAAGCGGTAGGGCGCCTGACCTACCTCGCCGAGGCCGAAAAGCTCGAAGACGGCGCTGCGATTGAAGCCGCCGCCGAGCGTTATTACCGCTATTTCCCGGACTCGGCGAACTACCACAAGGCCCATGATTTTGACTTCTGGGTGCTCAAGCCGGTGCGCCATCGTTATATCGGCGGGTTCGGCGCGATCCACTGGGTCGACCAACTGACCCTGGCCAATCCGTTTGCCGGCAAGGCCGAACTGAGCATGGTCGAGCACATGAACAGCGACCACACCAAAGCGATTGCCCACTATGTCGAACTGGCCGGCCTGCCGACCTCCGAGCCTGCGCAACTGGCCGGTATCGACAGCGAAGGCATGCACTTGCGCATTGGCCAGGCCCTCTATTGGCTGCCCTTTGCCGAGCCTTGCAACACGCCGACACAAGTACGCGAAGCCTTGGTTTTCCTGGCTCACGCCGAGGTCTGGCCGAAAAAAGCAGCCGCTGAAGCTTGAATTCACGAAACGGCGACGTCATCTAAGGTGAAGTAGCAAGGCATTCTTGCGTTGAGGAACCATTTGATGCGCCCTTTTTTGTTGCTCTTTTTGTTATTTCCGGTGCTTGAGCTGTTCGTATTCGTACAAGTCAGCGGGGCAATCGGGTTTTTCCCGGCGCTGCTGCTGATCATTCTCGGCTCGATGCTCGGCGTACTGGTGCTGCGCGTCGCCGGCCTGGCCACGGCGCTGCGTGCCCGTGAAAGCCTGAATCGCGGCGAGCTGCCGGCCCAGACCATGCTCGAAGGCCTGATGATGGCGTTGGCCGGTGGCCTGCTGATCCTGCCGGGCTTTATCAGCGATGTGGTTGGCCTGGTGATGTTGCTGCCATTCACTCGCAAAGTGCTGGCGGGCAAGATGCGCCAGCGTGCCGAAGAGGCTGCCATTCGCCAGCGCGCCTTTGCCGATGACCTGCAACCCCGTGGCGGC
This sequence comes from Pseudomonas sp. F8002, assembly GCF_013385495.1. Lineage (NCBI taxonomy): Bacteria > Pseudomonadati > Pseudomonadota > Gammaproteobacteria > Pseudomonadales > Pseudomonadaceae > Pseudomonas > Pseudomonas sp. F8002. The sequence goes on from NZ_JACAPW010000001.1 coordinate 472,051, forward strand.
CCGGCCCCGCGCCAGCCCCTGGGGCGCGAAGGTGACGTGATCGAAGGTGAGTTCGAACACCGCGACCCCAAGTAATCTCCTCACTGGCACGGCACCCGCGGGTGCCGTGCGGCTTTTGAACACGTCCCCGACACAAAAATTTTCATCTCTGTACCCTTGTAATAAGCTTATGCGCCCTTATGTAACGGTCACCGCAAGGTTTCTGGTGGCGACACCAGACAGACTTCCGCGTTTCGCACCGCGAACCGCGACCGGCACCGCCGGAATTTAACTAGCCGGAATTGACACCGGCCGATGAAAAACACAATTAGGAGAGATCGACAATGAGCAAGCTTCGTCCTCTGCATGACCGCGTCGTCATCCGTCGCAGTGAAGAAGAAAAGAAAACCGCTGGCGGTATCGTGCTGCCAGGTTCGGCTGCTGAAAAAGCCAACCACGGTGTGATTCTCGCTGCTGGCCCAGGCAAGACCCTGGAAAACGGTGAAGTACGTGCGCTGGCTGTGAAAGTGGGTGACAAGGTTGTTTTCGGCCCTTACTCCGGCAGCAACACTGTGAAAATCGACGGCGAAGACCTGCTGGTAATGGCTGAGAACGAGATTCTCGCTGTTCTGGAAGGCTGATTTCCCCGCTCATCTTCCCGTTACTACAAAGTATTTAAGGAATATCGATCATGGCTGCTAAAGAAGTTAAATTCGGCGATTCCGCCCGTAAGAAAATGCTCGCCGGTGTGAACGTCCTGGCTGACGCAGTAAAAGCGACCCTGGGCCCTAAAGGCCGTAACGTGATCATCGAGAAGAGCTTCGGCGCTCCGACCATCACCAAGGACGGCGTTTCCGTCGCCAAAGAAATCGAGCTGAAAGATCGCTTCGAAAACATGGGCGCGCAGCTGGTCAAAGACGTTGCCTCCCGTGCCAACGATGACGCAGGCGACGGCACCACCACCGCGACCGTCCTGGCTCAGTCGATCGTCAACGAAGGCCTGAAAGCCGTCGCTGCCGGCATGAACCCGATGGACCTGAAACGCGGCATCGACAAGGCGACCATCGCCATTGTCAAAGAGCTGAAGTCCCTGTCCAAGCCATGCGCTGACACCAAGGCAATCGCTCAGGTCGGCACCATCTCGGCCAACTCCGACAGCTCCATCGGCGACATCATTGCCGAAGCCATGGAAAAAGTCGGTAAAGAAGGCGTGATCACCGTTGAAGAAGGCTCGGGCCTGGAAAACGAACTGTCGGTTGTTGAAGGCATGCAGTTCGACCGTGGCTACCTGTCCCCGTACTTCGTCAACAAGCCAGACACCATGACCGCCGAGCTCGACGGCCCGCTGATCCTGCTGGTTGACAAGAAGATCTCCAACATCCGTGAACTGCTGCCAGTTCTGGAAGCTGTTGCCAAGGCCGGCCGCCCACTGCTGATCGTTTCCGAAGACGTTGAAGGCGAAGCCCTGGCGACTCTGGTTGTGAACAACATGCGCGGTATCGTGAAAGTGGTTGCTGTCAAGGCACCTGGTTTCGGCGATCGTCGCAAGGCCATGCTGCAGGACATCGCTGTCCTGACTGGCGGTACCGTTATCTCCGAAGAGATCGGCCTGAGCCTGGAAAGCGCTACCCTGGAACACCTGGGTAATGCCAAGCGCGTCACCGTGACCAAGGAAAACACCACCGTGATCGACGGTGCTGGTGTTGAAGCTGACATCCAGGCACGTGTTACCCAGATCCGCGCTCAAGTGGCTGATACCACTTCCGACTACGACCGTGAAAAACTGCAAGAGCGTCTGGCCAAGCTGTCCGGCGGCGTTGCAGTGATCAAGGTTGGCGCGGGTTCCGAAGTTGAAATGAAAGAGAAGAAAGCCCGCGTTGAAGACGCCCTGCACGCTACTCGTGCAGCCGTTGAAGAAGGCGTGGTACCTGGCGGTGGCGTGGCACTGGTTCGCGCTCTGCAGGCTATCTCCGAGCTGAAAGGCGACAACGCTGACCAGGACGTCGGTATCGCTCTGCTGCGTCGTGCTGTTGAAGCACCTCTGCGCCAGATCGTTGCCAACTCCGGCGACGAGCCAAGCGTCGTTGTCGACAAGGTCAAGCAGGGTTCGGGTAACTTCGGTTACAACGCTGCTACCGGCGAATACGGCGACATGATCGAAATGGGCATCCTGGACCCGGCTAAAGTGACTCGTTCGGCTCTGCAAGCGGCTTCGTCGATTGCCAGCCTGATGATCACCACTGAAGCAATGATCGCCGAGATCAAAGAAGATGCTCCAGCTGGCGGCGGTATGCCAGACATGGGCGGTATGGGCGGCATGGGCGGCATGATGTAAGCCAGCCTTACCCCGATACTGAAAAACCCCGCCTGCAGTGATGCAGGCGGGGTTTTTTTATGCTGATCGTTCCCACGCTCTGCGTGGGAATGCCGCCAGGGACGCTCCGCGTCTCTCTTTACGCGCACGCCTCAGCTGACGCCGCGACGCCCCAGCAGTTTCTTGAACATGAAGCCGCGAGCCAGCATCAGGTGCGAGGCGGGCGGCAAAGATGCCACGGGTCCCGGTGCCGCAATGCCGGATGACGGATGGACAGGCACGTGTGCGGTTTTTTTGAGGGGCGCCGGTTGGGGCCGCTCCCAATGGCCGGACATGACCACCATGCCCAGCAGTTTGAGGGTATTGCCGTAATAGTCATGGTCACGGATGGACCGGCGTTGCAGGTTGTCCCAAAGGTTATTGAGCCACAGCTGATTGTCGGGGTTGATCATTGCGCTGACCCCGAGTGCCGCCACAAAGGCCGGCTCATTCTGCGCTTGCTCGATCGCACTGCCGTCGATTCGGTAACCACTGTTGAAGTTGCCCGGCTCATCGTGGGTGGTGGCACGTGCCCAGCGGTTGAAGGTGGTCAGGGTGTACAGCGCACGCGGGTCACCGTACATCAGGTAATCCAGGCCGATGCGCCAAGGGTAGCGGGCCGCGTTCCACGAATAGCTGCCGTCGTATGGGCCTTCCACCAGATCGGGCCGCGCCGGAGTGATCGAGGTGTCCAGGTGGCTGATGAAGTCCGGCACCAGCCCGCTGTTGGCGCTGTACCGTTGGGTAAAGTCACTGATGATCGAATAGGTCTTGTCGCGCACCGCCTGCCAGCGCTTGTCCCCGGTCATGGCGAAAAAGCTGTAGAGGTGCGACTGCATGAAGTCCGAGCTGCGGGTGGTGTACTCAAGCTCTGCGTCACCGTCGGTACCGGCCCAGTCGCCGAGCATCAGGTGCTGAGTCCTGGGGTGCACCTCGTGTTTCATGATCGCCGCCATCACCGTGTTGGCCTCGCTGCGATAGTCAATGGTGCCCTCGCTGCCCCATTTCTGATCGGCCAGCAGCAGGGCGTAGGCGATGTCCAGGTCGCCATCGGTGGCACTGACGTCACCACGGAAAGGGTCGGTGGAGTCGCCGCATCCCTCGGTCTGGTTCCAGGCCATCAGGCCGGGATCGGACGCTGCCGGGTGATCCTGGAAGTAGCGCACCATGCCGTCGAAAGTCCGTTGGGCCTGGTCATCGTAGTCGGCCATCATCACAGTGAGCAGCATGCCGTAGCCATGGGCCTCGGACACGGTGATGGTGTTGGGCGCGGCGCCACCACCCACGGGTTTGTGGTCGGCGTTGACCTTGATGAAATACCGGCCGCTGCCGCATTCCCCCGACAGGTAAACCGCCTTCCAGTCCTTGTAGAACGTGACCAGTTGTTGATCCATGATCGCCTGGGGCTGGCGATTGGGCAGGATGGTGCCGGGGTAGTAGGGCGCGTGGACATTCTGGGCCGCAACGCCGCCTGACCATGAACCGGCGGCCATGCACAGTGATAACAGCAGCGTGGGCAGATGCCGTCTAGGGTGACGCATGAGCTGACTCTCCAACCTGATCCAAAGGGCAAGGTCGCGAGGTTAGCGGCAGCGCGGATGTTCCACTGTCACAGGCTGTAACAGCCTAGGCCGGGCGCAGTGCCAGGGTCAGGGTCAGGCGTGCGCCGCCCAACGGGCTGCGGGTGATCGACAGCTCACCCCCGTGCCAATGGGTGGCGCGCTTGGCCAGTGCCAGGCCGAGGCCAAAACCGCTGGGCTCGTCGCCGCCCATGGCCAGGCGCACGAAGGGTTCGAAGATCTTTTCGCGGTTTTCCGGCAGCACGCCCGGGCCGTCATCATCCACATGCAGCACCAGGTGCTCGCCCTGGCACGCAGCGCTGACGTTCACCCGTTCGCGGGCGTAGTTAATGGCGTTGCTTAACAGGTTGCGCACGATCAGATGCAGCAGGGCGCGGTCGCCGATCAGTTCCAGGTCGGCCGGGTCGGTGTCCAGGGTCAGCAAGCGATGGTGCCCGTCCAGCAGGGCAAACTCCTGCTGCAGCCAGGCATGGATGTTGATTGGCTCATGCTGCAGGTCGCTGGGTGCATCGGCCAGCCGGGCAAAGGCGAGGCTGGCGCGAACCAGCGACTCCAGCTCTTCGATATCGGTGTGCAGGCGCTCTTGCAGGCGGGTGCGGGTGTCGGGGTCGGCGCTTTTACTCAGCAGTGCCAGGGCAAAACGCATCCGCGCCAGGGGTGTGCGCAGTTCGTGGGACACCGCCTGGGAAACCTCCCGGTGGCGTTCGCCCATCGAGCTGATATCCAGCGCGTGCCGTTGCAAGGTCAGCAGCAGCGGCGCCCACTCCTGGCTCATCGCGGGCAGCAGCGTGTTGGGCGAGCGGGCGAGGGTAGCAATGCAGGCATTAAGGGCATCGAGGTCATGGGTGTATTTGCGCCGGGCACGCAGGGCAATCCAGAGAAACAGCAGTACCGGCAGGCCGGCGACACAGGCGGTCACCCAGTACACCGGATATTGCAGCAAGTCCTTCACTTCGGCGGTTCCCCACAAGGGGCCGAATTGAATCACCGTGTCATCGTCCAGCGGGAAGTAGGTGACGTCCTCATCACTGTTCTGCGCCGGCTGATGGTGGTCGAGCATCACAATAGCTTCAGGCGGCAGCTCGATATCATCCTTTTTCACCAGGCTCACCGGGTACTGAAAGCGTGCTTGCAGTGACTCGATGCGCGCCTCCCGTTGTTCGGCGGGCAAGGCCTTGAGTTGCTCGGCAACCAGATAACCCGGCCCGGCCATCAGCCGCAGAAAACTGTAGTCCCCGATAAACACCGAGGCGTTCGAGCACAACCACAACAGGTAAAAAGTGAGGGCGGCCCAGCTGGTGCCGGCCGCGATGGCCATCCACGGGCGGACTTTAGACAGCATGCTGGCTCCCCGTCGGGATTTCGACGAACAGGTATCCCTGCGCCGTGATGGTCTGGATGGTCACGGGGCACTCAAGGCTCATCAGCTTTTTGCGCAAGCGCGACACCCGCATATCAATCGATCGGTTCAGCCCGTCGTACTCCAGGCCGCGCAGGCGCTGGAGCAGCTTTTCCCGCGTGAGCAATACGCCGCAATGGCGGGCAAAGATGGCGAGCAACTCGAATTCGGCCACCGAAAACTGCAAGGGCGCCTCGCCAAGCCAGGCGAAGTGGTTGTTCAGGTCCAGCCGAAAAGCGCCCCACTGGTAGTAACTTCGAGGTGCCTGGGGATGGCGGCGCAGCAGCGAGCGGATCCTTGCCAGCAACAGTTGCGGGTCGATCGGCTTGACCACGTAGTCGTCGGCCCCGGCGGCAAACCCCACCAATTGTTCGGCGTTCTCGTCCAGGGCCGTCATCATCAGGATCAGCCCGGGGTAGTGGTCGCGAATCTGTCGGCACAGGGTAAAACCGTCGATGCCCGGCAGCATCACATCGAGGATCAACAGTGCCGGTTGTTCATCCTGGATACGCTGGGCGGCGTGGTCGCCACGGTGTTCCACTGCGACGGTAAAGCCTTCGGCGCGCAGGAACTCGGCCGTCAGTGCCGCCAGGGGCAGGTCGTCTTCGATCAGCAACAGGGTATCGGACATGGCTCAGCAGGATCGTTGCCAAAAAGTGCGCAGAGTGTTGCGCCCTTGCCCCCGGCTAGGCAAGGGCTGTTCATCACGGCGTCACGGGCTGCTTGCGGAAGGCGGGCTGCGGTGTTTTCACCGGCCGGTACAGCAGGAAGTAATAGGCGCCCAAACAAATCAGCCAACTGAAAATTGCCGTCCACACGTTGTGGGAAAGAAAGTGCGCCCCTTGCATCGTGCGGCTCACCGAAAGCACCGTGCCCAGGCCCAGCGCAAACATGAACGCCGAGCGCGCCATCCGCGGTCGGCGATCCCTCAGGGCAAAAAACAACGCAAACAGCGCAAACCCGGTCGCCGCATGCCCGCCCGGCCAGCAACGGCCAGGCTTGTCGGTCGGCGGCCTGGGGCTCAGCAGCTCGCTGTACGTCTCCTGGCCGCCAAACTCCTTGACGCTCCACGGGCATTGCACCCCGGTCACCGTCTTCAACGGTGAAACGAACGAGGTGGCCAGTGCCAGCGACAGCACCAGGCAGCCCAGTTCCCGGCGATAGGGTTTGAGCCGCTCAAAGACAAAGGCCCCGGCAAACCCGGCGATTGCCAGCACCGAAAACACGATCACCAACTGCTTGGCGCGGTCGTGAAGAATGTCCTCCAGAAAAAAACTGTGCCGGCCCACGAAGCCGCCTTCGGACGCGTCGTAAAACAGCCTGGCGATGTCCATGTCCAGCGACGTCAGCTCCAGCAGCAACATGGCCACCGCCAGAACGGCAGGCACACCGAGGCACAGCCAGAAGTTGAGGGGTTGGGATAACGGACGAACAGCGATTGCGTGCATGGCGAACTCAGACTCTAAAAAAAGCCCCGGTCAGACCTGGCCGGGGCATTCTGGTTAGCGTGTACTCACTTGGGGAGCCTCGTCCTTGGGCACCCTCCAGCTCAGCAACTGTTGCTTGTAGTCATAACTGGCGCCCTGGTAGTAGGTGATGGCCCGTTGGATCAACGGGTCATCGCTGCCAACGCGGATTTCGTGGCTGTCGCCCAGGGCCTGGTCATGCCGACGCAAGCCTTGGCGCGGGCTGAGAATCGCCAGGTCCTTGCCGTCGAACAACCCCAGGTACTGGTAATTGCCGACTACTACCCGTGGCGGCAGCGGGTTGTCCTGCAGCAGGTTGCGGCCAAAAAACGTCGACTCGTAGCTCAGGTTCAGCAAGCCCAGCAGGGTCGGGGCGAGGTCGATCTGGCTGGCCAGCTTCGCGTTCTCGCCGGCGTCTACCAGCTTGGGTGCGTAGATGAACAGCGGGATCTGGTAGTTGACCATCGGCAGGTCTTCCTTGCCGGCGCTGCCCGCCGTGTGGTCGGCGACGAAAATAAAGATCGTGTTGTCGAACCAGGGTTTCTGGCGCGCCGCCTCCAGGAACTGGCCGATGGCATGGTCGGTGTACTTCACCGCGCCGTCGCGACCGTCACCGGATTTGATATCAATGCGGCCAGCCGGATAGGTATACGGACGGTGGTTGGAGGTGGTCATCAGTTGCAGCAGGAATGGTTGCTGCTTGGCGTAGTCGGCGTCCGCCAGTTTCAGCGTCTGTTTATAGAGGTCTTCGTCGGCCATGCCCCAGGCGTTTTTAAAGCTGATTTCGGATTCGGGCACGCTGCTCTGGTCGACCACGCGGTAACCGTTGCCGCTGAAAAACGCGTTCATGTTGTCGAAGTAGCCCCGGCCGCCGTAGACAAACACGCTGTCGTAGCCAATGGCGTTGAGCTGCTGGCCCAGGCTGCCGAAACCGCTTTCCCGGCCGATACGCTTGACGATGGAGCGCCCGGGCGTTGGCGGGATGGCCAGGGTGATGGCTTCCAGGCCACGGTCGGTACGGGTGCCGGTGGCGTAGAAGTTATTGAAGTACAGGCTCTGTTTGCGCAGCGCATCGAGGTTGGGCGTGAGGTTATTCGGGTCGCCGTTGCTGCCCATGTACTTGGCACTGAAGCTTTCGATGGTCACCAGCACGATGTTGGGTTTGCGCAGCGTGCCGGGGTTGGTAATGGCGCGACGGATATCCAGCGGATCCGTGCCGATAAACCGTGCGTTGGGCTCGCTGAGTTCGGCGCGCAACTGCTTGGCGACTACATCCGCCGGCAGGCTCTTGTAGAACTGGGTGTAGTCCAGTTCGTTGTTACGGAAAGCGGCGAAGAACTGATAGGGGCCGTTGCTGGCCAATTCGTTGTTGTAGGCGTTACCGCCCTGGCTGCGCGGGCTGTCCTGGTTGATCAGTTGCAGGCTCAGGCCGGCCACCACCAACAAACCAAGGGCGTTGAGCAGGCGTTTGCGCATCGCAGGCAACGGCGAGTTCATCGCCGCGTTGAATGGTTTACGCAAGGCCAGGCTCAAGACAATCGCCATCACGGCCAGCAGGCTCAGTAGCTTGCCGATCGGATACGACTCCAGCAGGTTGTTCAACACCTCTTTGGAGTACACCAGATAGTCCACGGCAATAAAGTTGAAGCGCACGCCGAACTCGTCCCAGAACAGCCATTCGGCCACGCTGGTGAAAAGCATGGCGAACAGGCTGACGGTGAGTACCGCCTGCAGGAACCAGCGATGGCCACGAAGGCGCCACAACCCCGGTGGGCACAGCAGCAAATACAGGCCCAGGGGCAGGGCGGCATAGGCGAGGAAGCCGAGGTCATACAGCAGCCCTACGCCGAATACCGGCAGCAGGTTGCCGCTCACCTCATCCAGATGGGTTACCAGCAGCACGCTGCGGGTCAGTAGAAAAACCACCAGCCAGGCACCGGTCACCAACAGCAAATAGCGCATTGGCGCCGTTTTTGGAAAACCCATGTCAACGTTCCTTATTTTCGATGGGCGCGATCTTCGCGCTGACACTGTAGTCAGCTTGTGAACCTATAGTGAAAAACTCGTTAAGTTCCCCAATCGGTTGAAAACAGTAATCGGCGCGGCCTTCAGGCCTAGCCGTGAGCCATACTTGGCCTTAAGCTGCGCGAGCCAACACGGCCGTTACCGCGTACGGAGACACTGCCCATGCGAATTTTATTGGTTGAAGACAACCGCGATATTCTGGCCAACCTGGCCGATTACCTGGGGCTGAAGGGCTACACCGTAGACTGTGCGCAGGACGGTTTGTCGGGCCTGCACCTGGCTGCCACCGAACATTACGACCTGATCGTGCTCGACATCATGCTGCCTGGCATTGATGGCTACACCCTGTGCAAACGCCTGCGTGAAGACGCGCGCCGCGACACGCCGGTGATCATGCTCACTGCGCGCGACCAACTGGATGACCGGCTGCAGGGCTTCAAGTCCGGCGCCGATGACTACCTGCTCAAGCCGTTTGCGCTGTCGGAGCTGGCCGCGCGTATCGAAGCGGTGCTGCGTCGTGCCCAGGGTGGCGGGCGCCGTGCCTTGCAAGTGGGTGACCTGAACTACGACCTCGACACCCTGGAAGTCACCCGCGAAGGGCGCCTGCTCAAGCTCAACCCGGTCGGCCTGAAGCTGTTGGCGGTGCTGATGCAGAAAAGCCCGCATGTATTGCGCCGTGAGATTCTCGAAGAAGCCCTGTGGGGCGATGACTGCCCGGACAGCGACAGCCTGCGCAGCCATGTCCATCAACTGCGTCAGGTGATTGATAAACCCTTCGCCAAGCCGTTGCTGCAAACGGTGCACGGTGTGGGTTATCGCCTGGCCGAGGGTCGTGATGGAGTTTAAGCAAAGCCTTGCCCAACGGATCATCATCGCCTTCGCCTTGATGAGCGCGTTGGTGGCGGGGGCCTTCGCCATGGGCATCGTCGCAACGGTGCACCTGGTGGAAGAAAAACTCATTTCGGCAGGCCTGGGCGGTGACTTGCAACGCCTGTTGCTGATGGACAGCGTCGAGGACTGGAGCCATCGCCCCGAGCCCGACCAGTTGTTCTACTTCAGCGGCGGCCCCGGCGATTTCGAACTGCCCAAGGACTTGCGCCATCTGGAGCCTGGTTTTCACGAGGTGTTTCGGGAGGCGCTGTCCTACCATGCCATGGTCGAGGTGGTCGACGGCCGCCGTTATGTCCTGCTGCAAGACCAGAGCGATTTCGAAGAGCGCGAGCGCGTGCTGTTTGCCGTGGTGCTGGTGGGGTTTGTACTCAGCCTGGCGCTGGCGGTATTCCTCGGCTGGGTGCTGGCGCGCAAGGTAATGGCGCCGGTGGTGCGCCTGGCCCGCCAGGTGCGGCACCGCGACCAGTTACTCGGCCTGGCACCACCGCTGGCGCCGGATTACGCCGCGGATGAAGTCGGCGAATTGGCCGTGGCCTTCGACGCCACCCTGGGCCGTTTGCGCCAGGCATTGTCCCGGGAGCAACTGTTTACCAGTGACGTGAGCCACGAATTGCGCACCCCGCTGATGGTGCTCGCCAGTTCCTGCGAGCTGTTGCTGGAGAACCCCGCGATTGACCAGCGCGGCCGCAAGCAGGTCGAGCGCATTGCGCGGGCCTGTGAAGAAATGCGCGAACTGGTGCAGACCTTCCTGATGCTGGCCCGTGCCCAGCGCGAGGAGGCCGGCATGTCGCCCCAGGCCAACCTGGCCCAGGTGGCCGAGGACTTGCTGGGGATCTGGCGTGAGCCGATCGAGCGCAAAGGCCTTGAGCTGATCTATCAACCGGGCAATCCACTGGATACCCGCTACAACGCGACCTTCCTGCACGCGGTCATGGGCAACCTGTTGCGTAATGCCCTGCACTACACCGAGCATGGCTTGATCCGCCTTACCCTGGAACCGAGCGGTTTTGTGGTGGAAGACACTGGCGTGGGCATTCCCGAGGACAAGCGCGAAGCGATGTTCGAACCGTTTGTGCGTGGCAGTGAAAAGCGCGGTGAAGGCCTTGGCCTGGGTTTGTCCTTGGTTCAGCGCATCTGCGAGAACCAGGGTTGGAGCGTCAGCCTCAGCACCATGGAGCCCAACGGCTGCCGCTTTCACGTCGAATTGAGTCAGGTCAAAGCCTGATGCCTGCCCTGCCGCTAAGCTGCGGCAGACTTCCTGATTTTCGCCGAAGATGGCATCATGCCACGAATTGTGTCTGCAAAGTTTTGTAATGTATACGATTCGACAGGACAAGTTTTTCACAACGTGTTGACCTGTTGATCACAGGATTCTTTTTAAGGTTGTAGGCATCAGTAACTGGAGACCCGGTGATGCCTACCCCGATCAAGCTCGAATTTTCCGAAAAGTACGACGATCAGCACGCGCAGAATTATTTACTCAAACACCAGGACAATCTGGCTCGCCGGTTGTCCCACAAACGCGACGAGCAATTGGCCCGTGGTGCGCTGGCCATGGCCGGTGAGCCTGGCCTGGTGCTGGATTTGCCATGTGGTGCCGGGCGTTTCTGGCCGTTGCTGGCAGAAAAGCCCAACCGCGTGATCATCGGCGCCGACAACTCCGCGTCGATGTTGAAGATTGCCACCGTCGCCCAGCCGGCGGATGTGGTGAAACGGGTACGCCCCTTGCAAACGTCTGCCTTTGATATCGATTTGCCAGATAATGCGGTCGACAGTATTTTCTGCATGCGCTTGATGCACCACATTGGTGACCCCGAGCACAGGCTGGCAATACTGCGCGAATTTCAGCGTGTTACCCGTGACAGCGTGATTATCTCGTTGTGGGTGGATGGCAACTTCAAGGCGTGGAAGCGCAAGCGTGCCGAAGTGCGGCGTCGCAACAAGGGTGAGCAGGAAGGTTACCAAAATCGGTTTGTGTTACCGGCTGCTACTGTTGAGGCAGAGTTTGAGCAGGCCGGTTTCCGTGTTCAGGAATCTCTGGACTTCATACCGCTCTACGCCATGTGGCGAGTGTATGTATTGCGCAAGAGGTAACAGGATGGCTGTCGAGTGTTTACCAGGTAGTGAAGTAGCTCCCGAAGAGCGATTTGATTATTTCTGGCGCCAGCAGGGCGAGTGGGTCGAAGAGCCCAATCGTCGTCGCGGCGGTGAAAGTGGTGTGCAACGGGTGACGGGCACCAATGGGCGTTTGCTCTACAGCAAGCGCCAGACCGGTCATATCTACCGTAGTTGGCTCCATCCGTTTGGGCGCCCCACTGTGTTGCGTGAGCGTGACGCCCTGAAGGGCCTGCGCTTGCTGGATGTACGCGTGCCGGAGTTGGTGTTCTGCGAGGCCCGCCGCGATCCTGAGCACCAATGGAAGGCGTTGTTGGTGACGGCGTCGCTGGACGGTTTCGACGAGATCGAAAACTGGTACGCCGCCGGTGGTCGTGAGCAGTATGGCGAGTTGGTGCATGAGCGTTTGCTCAAGGAACTGGCGGGTACGTTGGCGCGGATGCACAAGGGGCGTTGGCAGCATGGTTGCCTGTATATCAAGCATATCTTTGTGCGGGTGACGGGTGAGGGGGACGCGGCGAAGGTTGAGGTGGCGTTGCTGGATTTCGAGAAGTGCCGGCAGCGCTTGACCGCTTTGCGGGCGGCCCGGCATGACATGTTGCAGTTGCGCCGCCATTCGTCGTGGAATGCTACGGACTGGCAAAAACTGAGCTACTTTTACGAGACGGCGTTTGGCAGCGCTATCAAGGGTTTAACGTAATGAAGCTAGAAATTGCACGAGGTTTGTTTCTGTTGGGGGCGTTGGGCATAGCTGCCCTGGCCCTGGCTGCCTGGGAGCAGCCCCGGACACAAGTTCTCAGTGCGGTGCAGGGTGTCGGGCAGCAATGCCCGATGCCGCGGATCGCCAAGGTCGGTGTCGCGGCCAAGCCTGATCATGAGTTGTTGTTGTTCATGTTTGGGATGTCCCAAGGGATGAGGCCACAGAGTTGAAGAGATTGAAGCCCAAATAAAAGGCCTCGCTAGTTCGAGGCCTTTTATTTGGGCTTGGGTTTTGGGTTGGTTGATTGATCGAGTACATATCCGTTGCTGCGGTA
>NZ_JACAPW010000010.1:0-162943 GCF_013385495.1 Pseudomonas sp. F8002
ACATTGATGGGTGCGAAGAGGAAGTTTACGGACTCTTACGCACACATCTTTACTTGTACATACAAGCATATGCAATCAAGCGGCCAACTTTGCGCGCAAGGTTTGAAGATTTTTCCGGGACGAGGGTGGAAGCCTTGGAAAACAAGGCTTCGCAGCATGATGAATTTTCTTACGGGGGATTTTTACAGTGCGGGACACTTGTCATCGAGGCAGGGCTTTGCGCCATGCTGGGGCGTTCGGTAACAAGTTGGTGCGGGAAGAGGGAAACAAAATGTGGGGGAAGAAACCCCCACCTGTTCAGGCGGCGGCAGTCAATTCGATAACGCAGCAACGGCCAATCACGCTGACATCCAGCAGGCCGGTGTTACCGTCCAGTTGCAGGCAGTCGTGACGGTTCAGCCGCTCACCGAGCACCTTCACTTCATCGGCCACGCTGAACACCAGCACGGTGTGCGCGGCACTGAAGAAACGCTGCGTGCCGTCCATCCATTGCAACCGCGCTTGATAGCGCTGCGGCGAATAGATGAGGTTGAAATCGCGGATAGGCCCGCCGATCAAGCGGCAGGACACCTGGCTGTCACCCTTGAACGGGAATGGCTGCAGCGGTAACAACCCGAGTTGTTCCTCGCCATCCACCGTCAGCACCATGCCCGAGCCTTGCAGCACGGTGATAATGCGCTGGTACCCGGCAAAGGTGGAGAACCCGCCCGACTCGGCGATATCGGCAATCGACAGGCGCCAGCCGAAACCGTCCAGGCCCTCGCCCGCGTCACGGGTGATTTCTTCAGTGCTGCCGCCACCGTTTTTCCACGGCATGCGTATGTAATCGCTAGCGCGCCAGACTTTCATCGAACTCATTTACTGAAACGTCCTTCCAGGCTATGACGGGAACCGGGGTGGATCAAACGTGCGGCCGTGACCGGCTGGCGGCCAGACCAGGTGCGGCGGCGAATCAGCAGGCATGGCTCGCTGGTTTCGATTTGCAGCAGCTTGCATTCGTCGGCGTCGGCCAGGATCGCCTCGACCACGTGCTCGCCTTCGGTCAGCGGCGCCACCTGGTTGAGGTAGGCATAGGGCGTTTGCTGGGTGAAATCCTGCTGCAGGTATTCCGGTGCTACCAGGGCGTTGACGAAACGGTCTTCGATTTGCACCGGAATGTCGTTTTCGTAGTGCACGATCAACGAGTGGAACACCCGCCCGCCTTCGCGCATTTCCAGGGCGACGGCGCGCTCGGAGCCGGCGGCTTCTTCACCGAGGGTAATGACCTTGCACGTATGGCGATGACCGCGGGAGGCGATCTCATCGGCAATGTTGTGTACTTCAAACAGCGCCGACTGGCTCTTGGGCTCGGCGACAAAGGTGCCCACACCTTGCATGCGTACCAGCAGGCCTTCGGCAGTCAACTCGCGCAGGGCGCGGTTGATGGTCATGCGGCTGAAGCCCAACTGGTTGACCAGTTCGCTTTCCGAAGGCACGCGATAATGCGGCGGCCAGTTGCCGTTGAGAATCTGCTGGCTGATCATCTGTTTGACGCGGGCATACAAGGGCGCCGGACTTTCGTCCATGTGGGCAGCCAGTGGAGACTTGGCGGGCGGAGTCGACACAGGAAATCCTTGTAGGTGAAAAAGAAGCATAGCTTGCCGGAGTTTACCGAGCAGGCAAACGTCTGTATATGTATATACAAATAAACACACGACTGGGGTGCCTGAATCATGTCCGCTTTCTTTGCCGAACGCGCGCTGCTGCCTAATGGATGGGCCAACGATGTACGTCTTGAAGTCAGCGCCGATGGCCTGCTGACCAAGGTTGAGCCCAACGCCAGTGCAGACGGTGCCGAACGGCTCAGGGGCCCCGTGCTGGCGGGCATGCCGAACCTGCATTCCCACGCGTTCCAGCGCGCGATGGCCGGGCTGGCGGAAGTGGCCGGCAACCCGAATGACAGTTTCTGGACCTGGCGCGACCTGATGTATCGGATGGTCGGCAAGATCCGCCCCGACCAGTTGCAGGTCATCGCGCGCCAGTTGTATATCGAAATGCTCAAGGCCGGCTACACCTCGGTGGCCGAATTTCACTACGTGCACCACGACGTCAGCGGCCAGCCCTATGCGGACCCTGCGGAGCTGTCGCGGCAAATCAGCCAGGCGGCCGCCAGCAGCGGTATCGGCCTGACGTTATTGCCGGTGCTCTACAGCCACTCCGGTTTCGGCGGCCAGGCACCCAATGAAGGCCAGCGCCGCTTTATCAACAGCACCGAAAATTACCTGAGCCTGCAATCACGCCTGCAACCGATTCTGGCCGCGCAACCAGCACAACGGCTGGGCCTGTGTTTCCATTCGCTGCGCGCCGTCACACCGCAACAGATTAGCGAAGTGCTGGCCGCCAGCGACAAGGCGTGCCCGGTGCATATCCACATCGCCGAGCAGCAGAAGGAAGTCGACGACTGCCTGGCCTGGAGCGGCCAGCGCCCGCTGCAATGGCTGTATGACCATGTTGAAGTGGATCAGCGCTGGTGCCTGGTGCACGCCACCCACGCCAATCCGGAAGAAGTGACGTTGATGGCCAGGAGCCGGGCGATTGCCGGGTTGTGCCTGACCACTGAAGCCAACCTGGGCGACGGGATTTTCCCGGCGGTGGACTTCCTGGCCCAGGGCGGGCGCATGGGGATCGGTTCCGACAGCCATGTATCACTGAGCGTGGTGGAAGAATTGCGCTGGCTGGAATATGGGCAGCGGCTGCGGGACCAGCGGCGCAACCGGCTGTATCGCAGCGATCAGCCGATGGTTGGGCGTACGCTGTTCGATGCCGCGTTGGACGGCGGTGCCGAAGCGTTGGGGCAGCCGAATGGGCGCCTGGAAGTTGGCAAGCGTGCGGACTGGCTGGTGCTGGACGGTAACGATCCGTACCTGGCGACAGCGAACGAAGACGGGATCCTCAATCGCTGGTTGTTTGCCGGTGGTGATCGCCAGGTGCGCGACGTGCTGGTCAACGGGAAGTGGGTGGTGCGCGACGGGCATCACGCTGCCGAAGAAGACAGCAGCCGGGCGTTTACCCAGGTCCTGCGGGATTTGCTGGGCTAACAGACGACACATGACAAATGTGGGAGCTGGCTTGCCTGCGATAGCGATGGTGAATCCAACACCGCTATCGCAGGCAAGCCAGCTCCCACATTGGAGCGATGGCGTTCTTCCGTTACTGCGAGGTCTTCGCCATCTGCTTGTCCGACGTACGCCAGATCAAACGCGTGGTGTCATACCCCTGCTGCCGCGCCCTGCTCAGCAGGTCTTCGCGGGTGTCGGCGCTGACCGTCGGCGTGCGCGACAGCAACCACATGTAGCGCCGGCTCGGGCTGCCGACAATGGCGGTCTTGTAGTCATCGCTGACGTACAGCACCCAGTAATCGCCCTTGGCCACGCCCGGCAACAGCGAGGTGAACCAGTTGTTGAATTCGACCCACAGTTTGTCGGTCTTGCCGGCGACCTGCGGCGTTGCGGTGCCCTTGGCTTCCTGCCACTTCCACTCAGGGGTCAGGCAGCGGTTGAACACCGACATGTTGCCATCGGGCAACAGCGTGTAGCGGGCTTCGGACTGCGCACAATTGCGCTGGAAGTACATCGGCAAACGGGCCAACTCATACCAGGTGCCCTGGTAACGCTTGAGGTTGACGCTGCCAACAGTCTTGGGTTGCAGATCATCGCCAGAATGGCTGGCGCAGCCCGCCAAAAACAGGCTGGCGCAGAGGTATAGAACGAAACGCATCATGTTGTTTTTCTCCCGCAGGCTTTCGCCCCGGTTTACTTCAGGCCTTGCCCGGAAAAAATCAGTACTTTGTCACCGGCATATTGCACGCTGATAAAGCTGTTTTTATCGCCCCAGGTGCAACTGGACATACCCAGTGCGCCAGAACAATCAGTCGGCTTGCCCAACAACGACTCCACCTCGGCCTTTGGCATGCCGGCCGACAGTTTTGCGTAATTTTCTTGAGTGACCTTGCTGCAAGCGGCCAGAAGCACGCAAAACGACAACAGGGCGAGACGGCGTAACGACATGGAAAAACTCCTGGAGAGACGAAGCAGCTTGGGGGTCTGCCAGAAGCTTAGAAGGGAAAAGAGGTGTCTGGTTCCCGATGGGGGGTGGTATTTCTTTTTTCTGCGCAGGAGGTGTTTGTCCAAGGATTCATAGGGTTTCAGGATGAAGGTGCCTTTCGTCGCAGCCATTGAATGAACAGCTATTGCAGCAGTACAAAGGACCGAATAAAGACTAAAATCAGTCCTATCTTTGAGAAAGGAACATTCAATGAAACTCTCATCCCAGATCAAACCTATTAGTTACTTGAAAAGCCACACCGCTGAGATTGTGAAAAATCTCACCGAAAGTCGCGAACCGCTGGTCATCACCCAAAATGGTGAGGCCAAGCTGGTTGTGATGGATGTGAAGAGTTTTGAAGAACAAGAAGAGACCATGGCTCTGTTGAAGCTACTCGCTTTGGGAAACCGCCAGATTGAATTGGGTCAGTTCCAAGCAATGGAGGACGTGTTCGCCGAGCTGGACAGAGACGAAGCACAATGAGTTTCAGGGTTGAGATTCTTCATTCTGCAAAATCTGACCTCAAAGAAATCAAGTCCTATCTGACCCGCCAATTTTCCGCAGCATCCTGGCAACAAACCTATGATTCATTGAAGCACGCTCTGCGACGCATCGAAACCCAGCCTTACGCGGGCTCAATGCCTGAAGAGATTGAGAGGGTCAACCTCAGCCAGTACCGACAGGTCGTGTGTGGAATGAATCGGATTATTTATGAAATCAGGGATAAAACCATCTATATCCATATCATCGCGGACACACGGAAAAACCTGCGGTCGCTTCTACTGAAACGCCTTGTTCAATAAACAAAAAAGCCCCGAAATGCTAAAAGCAGTCGGGGCTTTTGCTTACCGCAAGAACTTACGCCTTGTGGTAGCCGGTCACACGCTCAACTTCTTCCTTCGAACCCAGGAACACCGCTACGCGCTGGTGCAGGCCTTCAGGCTGGATGTCGAGGATGCGCTGGTGGCCGTCGGTGGACGCACCGCCCGCCTGCTCAACCAGGAACGACATCGGGTTGGCTTCGTACATCAGGCGCAGCTTGCCTGGCTTGGACGGCTCGCGGCTGTCGCGTGGGTACATGAACAGGCCACCACGGGTCAGGATGCGGTGCACGTCGGCAACCATCGCAGCCACCCAGCGCATGTTGAAGTTCTTCTTCAGCGGGCCTTCTTCGCCGGCCATCAACTCGCCCACGTAGCGGGTAACCGGCTCTTCCCAGTGACGCTGGTTGGACATGTTGATTGCAAATTCCTGGGTGGACGCAGGAATGGTGATGTCTTCGTGGGTGAGCACGAAGCTGCCCATTTCGCGGTCCAGGGTGAAGCCCTTGACGCCGTCGCCCAGGGTCAGCACCAGCATGGTCTGTGGGCCGTAGATCGCGTAACCGGCAGCTACCTGCTCGGTGCCCGGCTGCAGGAAGGCCTTTTCGTTCAGGGCTTCGTTCTGGCTCAGGTATTCGTTCGGGCAACGCAGTACCGAGAAGATGGTGCCGACTGGCGCGTTGATGTCGATGTTCGACGAACCGTCCAGTGGGTCGAATACCAGCAGGTACGCGCCTTTCGGGTATTTGCCCGGGATCTGGTAGGCATTGTCCATTTCTTCGGACGCCATGCCGGCCAGGTGACCGCCCCACTCGTTGGCTTCGAGCAGGATTTCGTTGGAGATCACGTCAAGCTTCTTCTGCACTTCGCCTTGTACGTTTTCAGTGCCCATGCTGCCCAGGACACCACCCAGCGCGCCTTTGGACACGGCGTGACTGATTTCCTTGCAAGCACGCGCCACCACTTCGATAAGGAAGCGCAGATCGGCAGGCGTGTTGTTGCTGCGGGTCTGCTCGATCAAATAGCGACTCAGGGTAACGCGGGACATGGAAGGCTCCGGAAATGGGGGGCTAAAAACCCGCGCAGTTTAACGCGAGTCGGGGCGTATTTCCTCCTATCAGAGGATTTAAACCCAATAGAGTTCATGGACTTTATTTAACGTGCCACCGGTGGCTTGCGCAGCAAACTGTAGGCCATGGCGCCCAGGGCCGCCACACCGAGCAGCAGCACGGCCCAAAGACCGAGCTTTTTCCAGTTCGGTCCGGCATCAACCGGGGCCGCGACCGCAGGCGATGTGACCACCGCCTCGCCCGCCACCTTGGCCTGCCCAAGCCCCGCGAGGCGTTCGGCGCTGTAGTCCGGAATCAGGGTCGACAGCGGCAAGTTCGCGCCTTTCACCGACGGATTGCCGAGCACAAGGGTGAACGGTGGCTCGCCCCGCGCCAGGAACACCAACTGCGTGGCCCGCACCGCAAAGCTCAAGGTCGGCGCCTCCACGCCCAGGCCACCACCACGCTCGTCCACGTCGAGCTTGAGCTGCGCAACAGCCTGGCCCGGCAACTGCAGTTCGTTCTGTAAAACGTCCTGGCCATTTTGCGTCAACCGGTAGAGCAAACCGCTGCTCATGGGTTGCCAGGCCTGATTAGTTTCCCGGCGGCCCGACAAGGTGACCGGCGCCAGACTGTTGGGTTGGCTCAAGTCGATTCGCAAGCGTTCGACGTTCAGTGCGTTGGGCAACTGCCAGCTGTATTCCCCGGCCTTGAGTCGGCTGCCCGACAACGGCTGCGACCACACCAGCGGCAACGGCAGGCTGTGGGCGCTGACACTCTCCAACTGCGCCGACGTCAGCATCGGTGCCGCCTGGCCTTTCCACAGCAGGCGCAGATACCGCGCCGACTGCCCCGGCAAACTCACTTCATGCTGCTCGACGCGCTCATCGGCAAACGACAACCGCGCCACCTGCCCTTCGCCCCAGGCGCGCCAGTGCTGCAAGTCGTCGCTGGCTTCGATGCTGAAACGCTGAAAGCCGTCGCGCTCGCTCGTCCAGTCGAGGATCAGTTGCTGCAATGGGGCCTTGATCGCACTCGCATCGAGCAGCCAGCCGCGCAGCACTTCTTCGCCGGCCTCCAGTTGGCTCGGCGGCTGCACTTGCACCAGCGTGCCGGTGGACGTGGATTGCACACGCACGCTGGGCACGGCTTCGGAGGAGTCAGCCGCAGCGTACAACGGGAACCACTTCACGTTGGACAGGCTGCGGCTTTCGGTGCTTTGCGCCGACTGCCGCGCCAGTGCGTAAGCCTGGGGCTCGCCAGCGGCGTTGAACACCCGCACATCACTCAGGTCGGCCTGACGGGCGCTCAATTGCACCGCCAGCGGCAGTTCCAGGCGGTACCACGGGCCTTCGCCACTGACCGTCAGCGGCACCCGCGTGGTGAAATCGGCGGGCGTCTCCTGGGCCCAGGCCGATAACGTCGTGCACAACCCCAACAGCGCCACACTCAGCTTGCCCATCAAGAGGCCACTCCTTCAGTTTCAACCACCGGCTCGGGGCGCTTGGGGGGCAGCGGGGCGAAATAGCCCACCACCAGCAACAGCCCGCCCACACCGATAAACGATACGATCCGCGCCAGCCCGCCGCGGTTGCTCAATTCGACGAAGAACAATTTGGCCACCACCACGGCAATCAATGCCGCACCGATCAGCCACACCTCTCGCCGGTGACGCAGATGGCCGCCGATCATCAGGCTCAGGGCAATCAGGGTCCACACGATCGACAGCCCGGCCTGCACCAGCATCGACTCCAGCAACGCATCCAGATGGAACGGCACGCCACCCCAGTGATGAGCCGTGCGCATCACCAGCGCGGTGAAGAAGGCGAACAACGAGACACCGGCGACCGCCTGGGCGACCAGTTCGGCGCGCGGCCCGCGTTGCGGTGCGGCACTGCGGGACCACAGGTACACACCCAGCAGCGCGAATAGCAATCCAATATCCAGCGGGTTGAGCAGCGGCACATACGGCAGCGGCTCGGCGGTGCCGTCGCTGAAGATGTTCGCCAGCCAGAACCAGCCGAGCATCAACACCGCCAGCGGCAACGCGGCATACAACCGGTACTCGCGCGGGTACGCCGACACCGGCCACGGCCAACTGCGCGGCGCGGCGGCCAGCACCAGGTACAGGCTTGGCAGAATCGCCCAGCCCAGCCAGCGCCAGGCGTTGTATTCCTCGGACAGCAACAACAGGCCGTAGCGCAACTCCAGCGCCAGCACACCGATCAACAGCCAGCAGCCGAGCACGTGCGCGGCGCCCAGGGCTTTTTCCGGGATGACCAACGCCAGGCGCCGCAGCGACACGAAATGCACCGCAAATACCGCTGCCCAGGCCAGCCAGGCGAAGTTCGCCGCCGGGTGATAACGCGAGCCCCACGCGCCCAGCAACACCACGCCCACCGCCGGCATCAACAGCGTGCACAAGACGCCCAGCGATGCCCATTGCAGCCTCAGGGCCAGCACTGCCCAGATCGCCACACTCACCGCCGCTACCGCCAACAGCCAGGTGCCTTGCAGCATCGACGGTGCAAAACGCAGCACTTCGCTGACCAACGCCAGCGTCCACCAACCCGCACCCCACACCAGCAGCACGTCGGACAGCCGTTGCAAACTCAACGCCTCAAACACCGGCGCATGAGGCCGACGCTGCAAGCGCCAGGCACCGACCAGCGCCGCCAGCCCGAGCACCATCGGCGTCCAGAAACCGCTATGGCCCAACGGACGCAAACCCTCGCTGGCCAGCGGCCCGAGCAGGTCCGGCACCGCGATCAGGAACGAAGCGCCGCCGATCACTTGCAGCAACAACCCGAAGACAAAACTGACGCGCTGTTGCAGGTACAGGCTCAGCCAGATGATCAACAAACCACTGGCTGCCCACACGCCGCTGGCGGTCTCCCACGGCAGCACAAACAGCACCGCCAGGTTGATCAGCACCAACCCGGCGAGCAACACCACCGACAGGCCACGCAACAACCGCACATCGCTGCGCACCATGGTGTCCCGCGCGGCCAGCAGCATGCCGCCGATCAATGCCAGGCCAATCAGCGATGCGGTGAGCAAGCCGCTCCAGCCCGCACTGAACACCGCGCCTGAATCAGCCCCCGCTTGCAGGCGCAGCAGGAACAGCGCACCACCCAGCAGTTGCACGGCAAACGCGGTGAAGAGGAACGTGCGCGAGCCGATGCGCAGGCCCACCAGCAAGGTCGCAAGACCGGCAAGCGCCCAACTGATGGCCGTGCCCTGGGTCCACAGCAGCAACGGTGCGAGCAGGTACAAGAAGCCCAGGCCCACACTGGCCAATACCGGCAAGCCTCGACGCTCCCACTGCGCCGCGTGCTCCACCGGCGCCTTGCGCAACTGGTCGAAACTGAACAGCAAGGCCGCCCCCAGCAACAACGCACCCAAGGGTGCACCGTCCAGCAGGCTGGTCTCGCCAATCCGCAATTCGCTGAGGAACGCCAGCGCCGAACCGACTTGCAACAGCAAGCCAAACGCCCGTGCCAAAGGCCGCTGCTGACGCAGGCCGAGCCAGAAAATCCCGGCGCCTTCCACGGCCCAGGCCGCCGCGGTCCAGCGTGCGTCGAGGCCCAACGGAATCGCCAGGCTGGCGAAGATCACACCCAGCGCCAGGCAGGTTTCCGCCAGCAGCAAGGCGCGCCCGCCACTCAGCAAACGAGCCAGGCCCATATAGATAATGCCCAGGGCCAGCGCGCTGAACGCAGCGGCAAATTCCAGGTGCTGCACCAGCGCAAACTGCAAACCGAAGCCCACCAGCGGCGGACCGAACAGCATGCTGCCGTCCACATAATCGCCCTTGGCCGCCGACCAGCGCAGCAACGCGCCACGGCTGTCATCGTCCGGCGCGTCGCGCATCTCCAGCAACTTGCGCCGGGCGAACAACAGGCCGATGCCCAGGTACATCAGGAAAAATAGAATCAGGAACGGCTCGGTGCTCCACAGCAGCTCCGGTGTATAGGAGCGCATGCCCCAGGCGAAGCCGATGCCGAAGGTGCCGACAAAACCGATCAAATTGAGCAGGCGCCAGGCCTTGAACCAGGCGATGGCGAGAATGCCTGCGTTGAGCAGGGCGAAATAGCTGAACAGCGCCACATGGTTGCCGGCGCCGGTGGACGTGAGGATCGGTGCCGCAAAACCGCCGAGGGCGGCGGCGCAGGCCAGGCCGAGAGCGTCCTGGGTAATCGCCAGGATCGCCGAGAAAACAGTGACCGCCACCAGCAAGCCGAGTGCCGCGCCGGGGTCGAGCAGCGGGTGCAGGCGCATCGCGGCGAACACCGTGAGGTACAACACCGCAATGCCGGTGCCCTGCAGCATCAACCCGTAATTACTGTTGCGCAGCCGCAGCCACCAACCCAGGCCCAGCAGTGCCAATGCGCAACCGGCAACACCTGCGTAACGCAACTCGATTGGCACCACCATGCCTTCAGTGGCATAGCGCAGCAGGAAGGCCAGGCCGAGGAACAACAACACCGCGCCGACCCGCAGCACGGTGTTGCCACCGAACAGCCAGTTGCGGGCACCGCTGATTGCGCGCGCGATAAAGTTGGGGCCGCGAGGCACCGCAGGCGCGGCAGGTTGTTCAGGGATTTTCGCGCTCGGTTCGGCCCGCCACACATCAGCCGGCAATGGCTGGCTGGGTTCGGCCACCACGCTTGCGTAGGCGGGTTCCAGTTCGGCGGGTAATTCCCAGACGAGTTCGGGCGGCGCCGCTACCGGCAGCGGCTCTTCGACAAACACAGGTCCGGGGGTTTCAACGGCGGCAGGCCTTTCCAGCAAGGCCAGGCGTTGCTCGACCACTTTCAGGGCGTTGCGGGCAGACTCCAGCTGACGGCCTTGTTCCTCCGTACGCGAGGCGAGCATCGACAGGCGAATCGCCTGGCCAATGCCCAAACCGAGCAGCGCACCAATGCCCGCATCACTGAACGACTCGTCGAGTGTCCAGCCGAGCACCAGGCCAATCAGCATGAAAATCCATTGCATGGTCGATATCCCTAAGCAGCCCGAAGCGGGCAAAGGCGATGCTCAGTATATCGACACGGACCCCATGTGGGAGCGGGCTTGCTCGCGAAGGCGGTGGATCAGTCACAAATT
Source organism: Pseudomonas sp. F8002 (assembly GCF_013385495.1). Classification (NCBI taxonomy): domain Bacteria; kingdom Pseudomonadati; phylum Pseudomonadota; class Gammaproteobacteria; order Pseudomonadales; family Pseudomonadaceae; genus Pseudomonas; species Pseudomonas sp. F8002. Next base: position 11,063 of record NZ_JACAPW010000010.1, read on the forward strand.
TGTCGACTGACGCTGCGCTTTCGCGAGCAAGCCCGCTCCCACATTTTTTATTGCAGTGTCTAATCCAACGCTTTCCAGATTTCCGTCGCGTATTCGCGGATGGTCCGGTCCGACGAGAACCAGCCCATGCGCGCGGTATTAAGCACCGCCGAACGCCACCATTCCTTGGAGTCGTGCCAATGGGCCTCGACCCGCGCCTGGGCATCCCAGTAGGAATCGAAGTCGGCACAGACCAGGAAGCGGTCGTAGTCGATCAGCGAATCCACCAACCCGGCATAACGGCCCGGATCATCCGGTGAGAACACCCCGCCACGAATCGCTTGCAGCACATCATTCAAGCGATGGGACGCGGCGATCTCTGGCCCGGCGTTGAACTCGCCCGCGTGTTTGCGCGCTTCCACCTGCTGGGCGCTGAGGCCGAAGATGAACATGTGGTCGGCACCCACGCGCTCGTGCATCTCGACGTTGGCGCCGTCCATGGTGCCGATGGTCAGCGCGCCGTTGAGGCCGAATTTCATGTTGCTGGTGCCCGAGGCTTCAAAGCCGGCGGTGGAAATCTGCTCCGACAAGTCGGCCGCCGGAATGATGCTTTCCGCCAGGCTGACGTTGTAGTTGGGCAGGAATACCACCTTGAGCAACCCGCGCACGGTAGGGTCGTTGTTGACGGTACGGGCGATGTCGTTGGTCAGCTTGATGATCAGCTTGGCCTGGTGATAGCTGGCCGCGGCCTTGCCGGCGAAGATCTTCACCCGCGGCACCCAGTCGGTGCCCGGCTCGGCCCGGATCGCCTGGTACAGCGCGACGGTGTGCATCAGGTTCAGCAGCTGGCGCTTGTACTCGTGGATCCGCTTGACCTGCACATCGAACATCGCCGCCGGGTTGACCGAAATCCCCAGGCGCTCGTGAATGATGTCGGCCAGTGCCCGCTTACTGTGCAGGCGCTGTTCGGCGAAGGCCTTGCGAAAGGCTTGCTTCTCGGCAAACGGTTCCAGGTCTGCCAGGCGCTGTTCGGGGTTATCCAGCACGTCCGGGCCCAGTGCTTCCACCAGCATCGCCGTGAGCTTGGGGTTGGCCTGGTACAGCCAGCGGCGGAAGGTAATGCCGTTGGTTTTGTTGTTGATGCGATCCGGGTAGAGCTTGTGCAGTTCGGAGAACACCGTGCTGCGCATCAGTTGCGTGTGCAGGCCGGATACGCCGTTGACACTGTGGGAGCCGAGGAACGCCAGGTTGCCCATGCGTACGCGGCGACCGTTGTCTTCTTCGATCAGCGAGACGGCACGCAGCACGTCGAAGTCATGGATGCCCTTGGCCCGCAGCGAGTCGATATGCTGGGCGTTGATCAGGTAGATGATCTGCATGTGCCGCGGCAGCATGCGCTCCATCAGGCCGACTGGCCAGGTTTCCAACGCCTCGGGGAGCAAGGTGTGGTTGGTGTACGAAAGGGTTTCGACGGTGACGTCCCAGGCGGCATCCCACGGGATGTCGTGCAGGTCCACCAACTGACGCATCAACTCGGCCACCGCGATCGACGGGTGAGTGTCGTTGAGTTGAATGGCCGCGTGCTCGCCCAGGCTCAATACCGAGCCGTGCATGTTCTTGTGGCGACGCAGCAGATCCTGCAACGAGGCGGAGACGAAGAAGTACTCCTGGCGCAGGCGCAGCTCCTGCCCTGCTTCGGTGCTGTCGGCCGGGTAAAGCACTCGGGAGATGCTTTCGGCGCGGGCCACTTCGGCGACGGCGCCCAGGTGGTCACCGGCGTTGAAGCGTTCCAGGTGCAGGTCTTCGACGGCCCGGGCGCGCCACAAGCGCAGGGTGTTGACGCTGGCGCCGCGCCAGCCGACGACCGGGGTGTCATACGCCACCGCACGTACGGTTTCATTCGGCGACCAGACCTGGATCGACTTGCCGGACGCGTCCAGCACGGTTTCCACACCACCGCCAAAGCCGATCGGGTAGATCACTTCGGCGCGCTCGAACTCCCAGGGGTTGCCGAAATCCAGCCAGCGTTCGGTTTGCTCCTGCTGCCAGCCATCGACAATCGCCTGGCGAAACAGGCCGTGCTCATACCGAATGCCATAGCCATGGCCGGCGATGCCCAGGGTCGACATGCTTTCCATGAAGCAGGCCGCCAGGCGGCCAAGGCCACCGTTGCCCAGGGCCGCGTCGGGCTCCAGCAGGCGAATGCGCTCCATGTCCACACCCAACTCGCTCATGGCCTCACGGGCCACGTCCAGCAAGCCAAGGTTGCTCAGGCTGTCGTAGAGCAGACGGCCGATCAGGAATTCCAGCGAGAGGTAATAGACCCGCTTCTGTCCCTTGCGGTAGATGTGCCGCGTGTGGTCCATCCAGTGGTCGACCATGTGGTCGCGGGCGGCCAGTGCGATGGCTTCAAACCAATCGTGGTCGAAGGCGTGGTCGGGGTCCTTGCCCACCGCATAGGTAAGTTTGGTCAAGACAGCATCGCGAAATGCGGCTACCTCTGCTTCTCGTACAAGCGGTTCCTGAGACATCGATGCGACCTCGGGCGAGATAGAAGGAGTTGCTAGAGCCTAGACGGTCTGACAGACGGTAGACGCTCTGGTTCGGCAGTTTTTTAACTCATTCACCTTTGCGGGAATTTGATGCAGGGGCCGTGCCCGTTTGTGGCCCGGCACAGCCTTCGAGCTGAAAGCTGGAAGATATTGTTCAAAAAACCACCAGTTCCGGTATGATCCCGCGCCGGATAACACCCCTCTTGGAAACCTGATGAAGCCTCAACTGATCGCCGCCGCGGAACTCGACCGTCTCGAGACCTGGCAGAAATACTCAAGCCATATGTGTGGCGGCTGTGTGTCGAGCTGCTGCACCCTGCCGGTTGAGGTGAAGATCAAGGACCTGATCCGCATCGGCATCGTCGATGAGTTCGAGCGTGGCGACCCGCCGAAGAACATCGCCAAGCGCTTGCAGAAGGAAGGCATCGTCGAGCGCTTCAACGCCAAATCCGAGATCTTCACCCTGCAGCGCATGAGCAACAACGATTGCCTGTACCTGGATCGTAAGAGCCGCTTCTGCACTATTTATGACAAGCGCCCGGATACGTGCCGCAATCACCCGAAAATCGGGCCGCGCCCGGGGTATTGCGCGTACAAGCCGAAGGAAGTGGTGCGCGAGACCAGGTTCAAGACCCTCGACAAGTTCTGATCCAGATTTTTGTGGGGTCCTTGAGGCCCTATCGCAGGCAAGCCAGCTCCCATAGTTGAATGTGTTCACCTATCAAAATGTGGGAGCCGGGCTTGCCCGCGATGAGGCCGCTGCAGTCACTACAGATATTGCAGGCATAAAAAAACGCCCCCGGCCTTTCGACCGGGGGCGTTTTTCATTCAGCCTGAGTTAACTCAGTTCTTGGCTTTCTTGGCAGCGCGGGTACGCTCGCCTTCGTCCAGGATCTTCTTACGCAGGCGGATCGACTTAGGCGTAACTTCGCACAGCTCGTCGTCCTGGATGAATTCCAGAGCCTGTTCCAGGGTGAAGCGAACAGGTGGAACCAGAGCGATGGTTTCGTCTTTACCCGAAGCACGCATGTTGTCGAGCTTCTTGCCTTTGGTTGGGTTGACGCCCATGTCGTTGTCACGGCTGTTCAGGCCGACGATCTGACCGTTGTAGATCTCTTGACCGTGTTCAACGAACAGCTTGCCACGCGCCTGGAGGGTTTCCAGGGAGTAGGTCAGCGCCTTGCCGGTTTCTACCGATACCAGAACACCGTTCTGACGACCGGACATGTCGCCGGACTTCATGGTGTCGTAGCGATCGAAGATCGAGGTCAGGATGCCAGCACCGTTGGTCAGGGTCAGGAACTGGTTACGGAAACCGATCAGACCACGAGCAGGGATGTTGTATTCCAGACGCACACGGCCTTTGCCATCCGGCACCATGTTGGTCAGGTCGCCCTTACGCAGGCCCATCTCTTCCATGACCTTGCCCTGGGATTCTTCAGGGGTGTCGATGGTGACGTTTTCAAACGGTTCCTGCTTCACGCCGTCAACCTGACGGATGATCACTTCAGGACGACCAACGCCCATTTCGAAGCCTTCGCGACGCATGGTTTCGATCAGTACCGAGAGGTGCAGCTCACCACGGCCGGAAACCTTGAACTTGTCAGCCGAGTCGCCTTCTTCAACGCGCAGAGCAACGTTGTACAGCAGCTCTTTGTCCAGACGTTCCTTGATGTTACGGGAAGTCACGAACTTGCCTTCTTTACCGCAGAAAGGCGAGTCGTTTACCTGGAAGGTCATGGAAACGGTTGGCTCGTCAACGGTCAGAGGCTTCATCGCCTCGACGTTGTCCGGCTGGCACAGGGTGTCGGAGATGAACAGCGAGTCCATACCGCTCACACACACGATGTCACCGGCAAACGCTTCTTCAACGTCGATGCGGTGCAGGCCGTGGTGACCCATCAGCTTCAGGATACGACCGTTGCGCTTCTTGCCGTCGGCGCCGATGGCGACCACCGGAGTGTTCGGCTTGACGCTACCACGAGCGATACGGCCAACACCGATAACACCCAGGAAGCTGTTGTAGTCCAGTGCCGAGATTTGCATCTGGAACGGGCCTTCACGGTCAACTTTCGGAGCCGGTACGTTGTCGACGATCGACTGGTACAGCGGGGTCATGTCTTCAGCCATGTCGGTGTGTTCCAGACCGGCAATGCCGTTCAGGGCCGAGGCGTAGACGACTTTGAAGTCCAGCTGTTCTTCGGTGGCACCCAGGTTGTCGAACAGGTCGAAGATCTGGTCCAGAACCCAGTCCGGACGCGCGCCTGGACGGTCAACCTTGTTGATGCACACGATCGGACGCAGGCCGGCTTCGAAAGCCTTCTTGGTCACGAAACGGGTTTGCGGCATAGGGCCGTCTTGAGCGTCAACCAGCAGCAGAACGGAGTCAACCATCGACATTACGCGTTCAACTTCGCCGCCGAAGTCGGCGTGGCCCGGGGTATCCACGATGTTGATGTGGTAGCCGTTCCAGTTGATGGCGGTGTTTTTCGCCAGAATGGTAATACCGCGCTCTTTCTCCTGGTCGTTGGAGTCCATCACGCGCTCGTCGTTGAGCTCGTTGCGCTCCAGGGTGCCGGATTGACGCAAGAGTTTGTCTACCAGGGTGGTCTTACCATGGTCAACGTGAGCAATGATGGCGATGTTGCGTAGATTTTCGATCACTTGTGTATCTCGATCAGAGGATTCGGTGTGCTGACAGGTCGTGGCAGCGATTAACAGTAGAGTCAGGCCTTGCCGTTACAGCTTGACGGCAGAGTCGGGGGGCCGGTGACGCAGGCCACAGGCAAACAGCCCCGGGCTCTTAGCTCGGTCGATAAACGCGCACATTGGCATGCCCCTCACTGAGCAAATGGTGGGCATGCAGGCGACTCATCACGCCTTTGTCGCAATACAACAGGTACTGACGGCTGTCATCCAGTTCCTTGAAACGCGCATTCAATGCATAGAACGGCAGCGTTTGTACGTCGATGCCAGCAATTTCCAGCGGCTCGTCTTCAGCGGCATCCGGGTGACGGATGTCGATGATGATCTGACCGGCCAGAGCCTCGCTGACTTCTTCGATCTGCAAATCCTGGCCCAATTCGTCGATAACCCGATCGATCGGCACCAGCTTGGCGTTCTCAAGCGCACGCTCGAGCACCGCCATATCGAACTGTTGTTCTTCGTACTCCACGCGGTTGCGTTTGGCGTGGGTCTTGGGGTTCACCGAGATGACCCCGCAATATTCCGGCATGTGCTTGGCGAAATCCGCCGTGCCGATCTGGGTCGCCAGGTCGATGATGTCTTGCTTGTGACTGGCGATCAGCGGGCGCAGTACCAGCTTCTCGGTCACAGAGTCGATCAACGACAGGTTCGGCAGGGTCTGGCTGGACACCTGGGAAATCGCTTCACCGGTGACCAGTGCGTCGATTTCCAGCCGATCCGCGATTCGGGACGCAGCGCGTAACATCATACGCTTCAATACTACGCCCATATGACTGTTATCGACTTTCCCGAGAATTTCTCCCAGGACTTCCTCGAACGGTACGCTGACAAACAGCACCCGTTGCGAGCTGCCGTACTTCTTCCAGATGTAATGCGCGACTTCCATCACGCCCAATTCGTGTGCACGCCCGCCCAGGTTGAAGAAGCAGAAGTGGCTCATCAGCCCGCGGCGCATGATCTGGTAGGCCGCGACAGTGGAATCGAAACCGCCGGACATCAATACCAGGGTCTGTTCCAGGGCACCCAGCGGGTAGCCGCCGATGCTGTCGTGCTGGCTGTGGATCACAAACAACCGTTGGTCGCGAATTTCCATCCGCACTTCAATTTGCGGCTCTTTCAGGGAAATTCCGGCAGCGCCGCACTCGCGACGCAGCTTGCTGCCCACATATTTCTCGACATCCATGGAGCTGAACGGGTGCTTGCCGGCGCGTTTGCAACGCACTGAAAACACCTTGCCTGCCAGCACATCGCCGTAGTGCTGCTTGCACTTTTCGGTGATGTCGTCGAAGTCGCCCAGCGGGTACTCGTCGACCTGCAGGAAATGCGCGATGCCCGGCACGCAGCTCAGGCGCTCGGTCATGTCCTTCAGGGCCTTGGGGTCTGTGAGGCGGGTTTCCAGCTCGAGATTGTCCCACACACCATTCACCACCACAGCCGGGTCCAGATCGCGGAGCACGGCACGGATGTTCTTGGCCAATTGACGGATGAAACGCATCCGTACCGGTCGGCTCTTGATGGTGATCTCGGGGAAGACTTTAACGATTAATTTCATGAAAACAGCGCGCGCAGGCCCAGCCGAAAAAGGGGGGCGCGGATTATAGCGGAAATCGCTCAAGGTTTAACCAGTTAATATGCAACCGACCTTTCGCGCACCAAAACGGGTCATAAACCAAAATAAGCGCTACATTGCGGTGCGCAATTTCTTCCGTTTCAGCGGATTGCACCTTTATAGGGGCGTTTTTGTGGCAAAAAACCCATGTCGGGGCACTGGCATGCAATTTGCTCTCTTGTGAGGCAGGTTGCCTTGGTCGAGTATTCGCGCCGGCATCACCCACATTCTAAGGGCTACTCCACTACCCCAGCCCGAAGCCACCCGGAGGACACTATGTCGAAGTCGGTTCAACTCATCAAAGATCATGACGTCAAATGGATTGATCTGCGCTTCACGGACACAAAAGGCACTCAGCACCACGTGACCATGCCGGCTCGCGACGCGCTGGATGACGCCTTCTTCGAAGAAGGCAAAATGTTCGACGGTTCCTCCATTGCCGGCTGGAAAGGCATCGAAGCGTCCGACATGATCCTGATGCCGGACGACAGCACTGCCGTACTCGACCCGTTCACCGAAGACCCAACCTTGATCATCGTCTGCGACGTGATCGAGCCTTCGACCATGCAGGGCTACGACCGTGACCCACGTGCGATCGCCAAGCGTGCCGAGGAATACCTGAAGTCGACCGGTATCGGTGACACCGTATTCGTAGGTCCGGAACCAGAATTCTTCATCTTTGATTCGGTCAAGTTCAAGTCCGACATCTCTGGCTCCATGTTCAAGATCTTCTCCGAACAAGGTTCGTGGATGTCCGACCAGGACGTGGAAGGCGGCAACAAAGGCCACCGTCCAGGTATCAAAGGCGGCTACTTCCCGGTTCCTCCGTTCGACCACGACCACGAAATCCGTACCTCCATGTGCAACGCCATGGAAGAGATGGGCCTGGTCATCGAAGTTCACCACCACGAAGTGGCGACTGCCGGCCAGAACGAAATCGGCGTGAAGTTCAACACCCTGGTTGCCAAGGCTGACGAAGTTCAGACCCTGAAGTACTGCGTACACAACGTGGCTGATGCCTACGGCCGTACCGCTACCTTCATGCCTAAGCCTCTGTACGGCGATAACGGTTCGGGTATGCACGTTCACCTGTCCATCGCCAAAGAAGGCAAGAACACCTTCGCTGGCGAAGGTTATGCCGGCCTGTCCGACACTGCCCTGTACTTCATCGGCGGTATCATCAAGCACGGTAAGGCCCTGAACGGCTTCACCAACCCATCGACCAACTCCTACAAGCGTCTGGTTCCAGGTTTCGAAGCTCCGGTAATGCTCGCCTACTCGGCTCGCAACCGTTCCGCTTCGATCCGTATTCCTTACGTGTCCAGCCCTCGCGCTCGCCGTATCGAAGCCCGTTTCCCGGATCCGGCAGCCAACCCGTACCTGGCCTTCGCTGCCCTGGTCATGGCCGGCCTGGACGGTATCCAGAACAAGATCCACCCTGGCGACGCCGCCGACAAAAACTTGTACGACCTGCCGCCTGAAGAGGCCAAAGAGATCCCACAAGTATGCGGCAGCCTGAAAGAAGCCCTGGAAGAGCTGGACAAGGGCCGTGCGTTCCTGACCAAAGGCGGCGTGTTCAGCGACGACTTTATCGATGCCTACATCGCCCTGAAAAGCGAAGAAGAAATCAAGGTCCGCACCTTCGTACACCCACTGGAATACGAGCTGTACTACAGCTGCTGATCCGGTAGCGCTGCGTAACGCGGCGTGATGAAAAAGGCCTCCTTCGGGAGGTCTTTTTTTTGCCCGCAAAACCCTGTGGGAGCGGGCTTGCCCGCGAAAAATTCAAAGGCGCCGCATTTCTTCAATATTTACGCGTTATCGTTAACGACCTTCGCGAGCAAGCTCGCCCCTACAGAAGAGGGATCTGCCTTGAAATTCAAACTTGGGTTCATCTTGCTGGCCATCAGCGCCAATGTATTCGCAGCACCACCCACCCTCGCCCCGCTGCTCGACAGCATTGCCGAACGCCTGGCGATTGCCGACCAGGTGGCCCTGAGCAAATGGGACAGCCACAAGCCCGTCGAGGACCGCCCACGGGAGCAGGACGTGATCGCCAGCGTCGTCGCCCAGGCGCCGAGCTACAAACTGGCACCGGCACAGGCCGAGCAGTTTTTCTCGGCCCAGATCGAGGCGAACAAACTGGTGCAGTACGCCCACCTGTCCGACTGGCAGCTGCAAGGCAAGGCGCCGAATGACCCACGCCCGGATCTGGTCGGCCAGATCCGCCCTAAACTGGACCTGCTGCAAAAACGCCTGCTGCAACAGCTGGCGGACTTCACCCCGGAGCGCACCAACCCGCAATGCCCGCAATGGCTGGCCCAGGCCAATCACGCACCTGCCAAAGACCCGCTGCACCAACTGGCAATGATCCGCGCCACCGCCGAGCTGTGTGTCTACCAGAACTAAAACTGCGAACCCAATCAAAAATGTGGGAGCTGGCTTGCCTGCGATAGCGGTGTTTCAGTGCCAGATGTACTGGCTGATACACCGCTATCGCAGGCAAGCCAGCTCCCACAGGTTTCAGTGACACGAGTTCCTGAACAGACTTTTCAAAACCGCACTATATTGGTGCGATACGCTGCACCCTTCCCACTTACGCAACCCATTTTGGTTCGAAACTTCCCGTCCAAGCTGGCAGAACGCCACAGTTTCGCGCCTTAAGCCCCCATTTCAGGGCTTTAACGCTTCTTTTCGGAGCTTTGGTTTGGTTTTTGCATTTTCCTTGTATCAGCGTGTGCCTCAAGCCCGCGCCTTGCTCCAAAAGAGGTCCTAATGACCATCAGCGACGCACTGCACCGCCTGTTACTCGACAACCTGACCACCGCGACCATTCTGCTCAATGACGAACTGCGCCTTGAGTACATGAACCCGGCGGCGGAGATGCTGCTGGCCATCAGCGGGCAGCGCAGCCATGGGCAATTCATCAGTGAGTTGTTCACGGAGTCGGCCGAGGCCCTGAGCTCGTTGCGCCAGGCTGTGGAGCAGGCGCATCCGTTTACCAAGCGCGAAGCGATGCTCACCGCCCTCACCGGCCAGACCCTCACCGTCGACTACGCGGTTACACCGATCCTCAGCCACGGTGCCACCTTGCTGCTGCTGGAGGTGCATCCCCGCGATCGCCTGCTGCGCATCACCAAGGAAGAGGCGCAACTGTCCAAGCAGGAAACCAGCAAGATGCTGGTGCGAGGCCTGGCCCACGAGATCAAGAACCCCCTGGGCGGGATTCGCGGTGCCGCACAGCTGCTGGCCCGCGAGCTGCCGGACGAGAACCTCAAGGACTACACCAACGTCATCATCGAGGAAGCCGACCGCCTGCGTAACCTGGTGGACCGCATGCTCGGCTCCAACAAGCTGCCGTCGCTGGCAATGACCAACGTGCACGAAGTGCTGGAGCGGGTTTGCCAGTTGGTGGAGGCCGAAAGCCAGGGCTGCATCACCTTGGTGCGCGACTACGACCCAAGCATTCCCGACGTATTGATCGACCGCGAGCAGATGATCCAGGCGGTGCTCAATATCGTGCGTAACGCCATGCAGGCCATCAGCAGCCAGAACGAGCTGCGCCTGGGCCGCATCAGCCTGCGCACCCGTGCCCTGCGCCAGTTCACCATCGGCCACGTGCGCCATCGCCTGGTGACCAAGGTCGAGATCATCGACAACGGCCCCGGCATCCCTGCAGAACTGCAGGAAACCATCTTTTTCCCAATGGTCAGCGGCCGCCCGGACGGCACCGGGCTCGGCCTGGCCATTACCCAGAACATCATCAGCCAGCACCAGGGTTTGATCGAATGTGAGAGCCATCCCGGTCACACCACCTTCTCGATCTTTCTGCCACTGGAACAAGGAGCCCCATCGACATGAGCCGTAGTGAAACTGTCTGGATCGTCGATGACGACCGTTCTATCCGCTGGGTCCTGGAGAAAGCCTTGCAACAGGAAGGCATGACCACCCAGAGCTTCGACAGCGCCGACGGGGTGATGAGCCGCCTGGCTCGCCAGCAGCCCGACGTGATCATCTCCGACATCCGCATGCCCGGCGCCAGTGGCCTGGACTTGCTGGCGCGGATTCGCGAGCAGCACCCGCGCCTGCCGGTGATCATCATGACCGCGCACTCGGACCTGGACAGCGCTGTCGCGTCCTATCAGGGCGGCGCCTTTGAATACCTGCCAAAACCGTTCGACGTGGACGAAGCGGTGGCGCTGGTAAAACGCGCCAACCAGCACGCCCAGGAACAGCAGAACCAGGAAGCCCCGCCGGCCCTGACCCGTACCCCGGAAATCATCGGCGAAGCGCCGGCGATGCAGGAAGTGTTTCGCGCCATCGGGCGCTTGAGCCACTCCAACATCACCGTGCTGATCAATGGCGAGTCGGGTACCGGTAAAGAGCTGGTGGCCCACGCCCTGCACCGTCACAGCCCACGGGCGGCGTCGCCGTTCATTGCGCTGAACATGGCGGCGATCCCGAAAGACTTGATGGAGTCGGAACTGTTCGGCCATGAAAAAGGCGCGTTCACCGGTGCAGCCAACCTGCGCCGTGGCCGTTTTGAACAGGCCGACGGCGGCACGCTGTTCCTCGATGAAATCGGCGACATGCCGGCCGACACCCAGACGCGCTTGCTGCGGGTCCTGGCCGACGGCGAGTTTTATCGGGTAGGCGGGCACACGCCGGTCAAGGTCGACGTACGTATCATCGCGGCGACGCACCAGAACCTGGAAACCCTGGTGCACGCCGGGAAATTCCGTGAAGACTTGTTCCACCGCCTGAACGTGATCCGCATCCACATCCCACGGATGTCGGACCGTCGCGAGGACATCCCGACCCTGGCCCGTCACTTCCTCAGCCGCGCCGCCCAGGAGCTGGCCGTCGAGCCGAAGCTGCTGAAAAGCGAGACCGAGGAATACCTGAAGAACCTGCCATGGCCGGGCAACGTGCGTCAGCTGGAGAACACCTGCCGCTGGATCACGGTGATGGCTTCGGGGCGCGAAGTGCATATCAGCGACCTGCCGCCTGAGCTGCTGAGCCTGCCGCAGGATTCGGCACCGGTGACCAACTGGGAGCAGGCACTGCGCCAATGGGCCGACCAGGCCCTGGCACGTGGCCAGTCGAACCTGCTGGACAGCGCTGTGCCGGCTTTCGAGCGGATCATGATCGAAACCGCCCTCAAGCATACCGCTGGACGTCGTCGCGACGCCGCCGTGCTGCTGGGCTGGGGCCGCAATACGCTGACACGCAAGATCAAGGAGCTGGGGATGAAGGTCGACGGTGGGGATGATGACGAAGGTGATGAGGCCTGATCACTAATCCCTGATCCACTGAAGATCTAATGTGGGAGCCGGGCTTGCCCGCGATGGCGCTGTGTCAGTCACTGGATGTATCGACTGACACAGCGCCATCACAGGCAAGCCAGCTCCCACATTTGTTTTGTACCAGACTAACGACCGTGCACCGCTTCAATGCACCACGAACCGGCATCGCGCACTTATCCAACGCCTGAAACCCATGCCTTGTTAAGAAAATATTAAACCCCAAAAAAGCCAAAGCCCCGTATTCCGGGGCTTTGCGCTTTCTGAAGAAATTTTTTGGCGCCACTTCGCAATTCTGGCACGCGCCCTGCAATAACCCTGTCACTACCCAGTTTCGGGGACCTTGGTACAGGCAGGCCGAGAATCCCCTCTTTAACACCCGGGGTGCTTGATGCGGATCGCGTCGCGCCCCACACCCGTTTCGGGAACCTCGGTACAGGCAGGCCGGGGATTCCCTCTTTAACACCGAAGCCTCTGGCTTCACCCCGTTTTGGGAGCCCTGGTACAGGCAGGCCGGGAACTCCCTTCTTTACACCCGGGGCTTATGAGGCAACGCGCCCATAGCCCCAGCCCGTTTTGGGAACCTTGGTACAGGCAGGCCGGGGATTCCCTCTTTTATTACTCCTGGAGATGGATCTCCACCCGCCAGCGTCCATCGGCCTTCTCTCCCGACCACTCCCCGCGCAACGGCCGAGCCGCCACCAGGTTCAGCAGCAAGCCGCCATCGGTCTTGCGTACGCGCCAGTTCACATCCTTGTCATTGACCTTCAATTGGCCGCCCTGGGCCTTGCCAAGCGCATCGAACAGCAGCGCCACGGTGCCGTCGATATGCTCGCCGTGCAGCTTGGGTTCGCTGTTGAACCACACCACCAGGCCATCGGCGGCGGGCTCTACCTGCTGCAGCTCAACCGGGTCTGGCGTGGTCAGCCGGCCGATCATCAGGCCTACCATCAAGCCGACAATCGCCAACGAGCCTAAAACCCGTGGCAATAGCTTCGGCCTGGGGTCTTCTTCAGGGGTAGAATGCAGCGCATCTTTGCCTTCGGAGCCGTGCATGTTTCACGTCATCCTTTTTCAACCAGAAATTCCGCCGAATACCGGCAACGTTATCAGGCTGTGCGCCAACAGTGGCTGCCACCTGCATTTGATCGAGCCCTTGGGTTTCGACATGGACGACAAGCGCCTGCGCCGCGCCGGGCTGGACTACCACGAGTACGCCACCCTGCAACGCCACGCCGACCTTGCCAGCTGCCTGGAAAGCCTGAACCACCCACGGTTGTTCGCGTTTACCACCAAGGGTTCGCGGCCGTTCCATGATGCCAGCTTTGCCGAAGGCGACGCCTTCCTGTTCGGCCCGGAAAGCCGCGGCCTGCCGGCAGACGTGCTCGACGCCCTGCCAGACGGCCACCGCCTGCGCCTGCCGATGCGCGAAGGCTGCCGCAGCCTGAACCTGTCCAATACCGTGGCCGTCGCGGTTTACGAAGGTTGGCGGCAACTGGGGTTCAAGTAACACTGCATAACGAATGTGGGAGCGGGCTTGCTCGCGAAAGCGGAGTGCCAGTCAACGAAGATATCGACTGAAGTACCGCATTCGCGAGCAAGCCCGCTCCCACATTGGATCGGCGTCGTTGCTCAGAACAGCTTACTGAACCGTTGGCGAGCCTTCCTGTTGCATGCGCTGCAGCTCTTGCGCATACAGGGCATCGAAGTTCACCGGAGCCAGCATCAGCGCCGGGAACGAGCCACGGGTGACCAGGCTGTCCAGGGTCTCACGGGCATACGGGAACAGGATGTTCGGGCAGAACGCGCCCAGGGTGTGGCTCATGGACGCTTCGTCCAGGCCCTGGATCAGGAAGATACCGGCCTGTTGCACTTCAGCAATGAAGGCCACTTCTTCGCCGTTCTTGACGGTGACCGACAGGGTCAGCACGACCTCGTGGAAGTCACCTTCCAGGGCCTTCTGACGGGTGTTCAGGTCCAGCGCAACGCTCGGGGTCCATTCCTGACGGAAGATGGCCGGGCTTTTCGGCGCTTCGAACGACAAGTCACGCACGTAAATACGCTGCAGGGAAAATTGTGGGCCTTGAGCTTCTTCTGCTGCCGCTTCGGTGTTCTGTTGGTCAGTCATCGCAGATCCTTCGTGATCTTGGGGTCTTTTAGGGGTTAGGAGTCAGACGTGAAGCAGCGCATCCAGTTTACCGGCGCGCTCGAGTGCGAACAGGTCATCGCAACCACCGACATGCTTGTCACCGATCCAGATCTGCGGCACGGACGTGCGTCCCGCTTTCTTGGTCATCTCGGCGCGCACCTGGGGCTTGCCATCAACCTTGATCTCTTCGAAGGCAATGCCCTTTTTCACAAGCAGGGCCTTGGCCCGCATGCAATAAGGGCAATAATCGCTGGAATAAACGACAACCTGGCTCATATCACTTCACCAGCGGCAGGTTATCGCCACGCCAGCTGGAAATACCACCCGACAGTTTGGCGGCGTTGAAGCCGGTTTTCAGCATCTCGCGGGCGTGGGTGCCGGAGTGCTGGCCCTGGGCGTCGACCAGGATAATGGTCTTGGCCTTGTGCTTTTCCAGCTCGGCCAGGCGCGAAATCAGTTTGTCCTGGGGAATGTTCAGCGCGCCGACAATGTGACCGGCGGCGAAATCCTTGGCGGGACGAATGTCCACCACTACGGCCTCATCCTTGTTGACCAGGGCGGTCAGCTCGGACGTGCTGAGGCTGCGGCCACCGCGGCTCAATTCGTGAGCGATCAGCAGCGCCAGCAGTACGACGAACGCACCAGCGAGCAAATAGTGGGTAGTGGCAAATGCAATCAGGTGATCAACCATCAAGGAGGTTCCAGGGCGTTAAAATGGCGGTAAGTATACACAGCCGTCATGGTCGGCCAACCCCCGTAAAGCGGTGACGTGGTCGGAACTTCGCTTTAAACTGCCACTCCCTTTTCTATTCCCTTCATTCATTACCGCCGCGAGAGGATCTATGACTACTACGCCTAAACCTTTGGTCCTGATAATTCTCGATGGCTTCGGACACAGTGAAAGCCACCACGACAACGCCGTGTACTCGGCCAGCAAGCCAGTACTGGACCGTCTGAGCGCTACCGTTCCGAACGGCCTGATCTCGGGCTCGGGCATGGATGTTGGCCTGCCGGACGGCCAAATGGGCAACTCGGAAGTCGGCCATATGAATCTCGGTGCCGGACGAGTGGTCTATCAAGATTTCACCCGCGTGACCAAAGCGATCCGCGACGGTGAGTTTTTCGAGAACCCAAACATCTGCGCGGCAGTGGATAAAGCGGTCAAGGCCGGCAAGGCCGTGCACTTCATGGGCCTGCTGTCGGACGGCGGCGTCCACAGCCACCAGGACCACCTGATCGCCATGGCCGAACTGGCCTTCAAGCGCGGCGCCGAGAAGATCTACCTGCACGCGTTCCTCGACGGCCGCGACACCCCGCCGAAAAGTGCCCAGTCCTCCATCGAACTGCTGGATGAAACCTTCAAGACCCTCGGCAAAGGCCGCATCGCCAGCCTGGTTGGCCGCTACTTCGCCATGGACCGCGACAACCGCTGGGACCGCGTGGCACAGGCCTACAACCTGATCGTCGACGGCCAGGCCGAATTCAACGCCGCCACCGCCCAGGAAGGCCTGGAAGCCGCCTACGCCCGTGGCGAGAGTGACGAGTTCGTCAAGGCCACCACCATCGGCGAACCGGTCAAGGTCGAAGATGGCGACGCCGTGGTGTTCATGAACTTCCGCGCCGACCGTGCCCGCGAGCTGAGCCACGTATTCGTCGATGCCGGCTTCAAGGACTTCGAGCGCGCCCGCCAGCCGAAAGTCGAATTCGTGATGCTGACCCAATACGCCGCCAACATCCCGGCCCCGTCGGCATTCGCCCCGGGCAGCCTGGAAAACGTGCTGGGGGATTACCTGGCGAAAAACGGCAAGACCCAACTGCGCATTGCCGAAACCGAGAAGTACGCCCACGTGACCTTCTTCTTCTCCGGCGGTCGTGAAGAACCGTTCCCGGGCGAGGAGCGCATCCTGATCCCGTCGCCGAAAGTCGCTACCTACGACCTGCAGCCGGAGATGAGTGCCCCGGAAGTCACGGACAAGATCGTCGACGCCATCGAGCACCAGCGTTACGACGTGATCGTGGTCAACTACGCCAACGGCGACATGGTGGGCCACAGCGGCAACCTGGAAGCGGCGGTAAAGGCCGTGGAATGCCTGGACCTGTGCGTCGGCCGCATCGTCGACGCCCTGGACAAGGTAGGCGGCGAAGCACTGATCACCGCCGACCACGGCAACTGCGAGCAAATGTCCGACGAATCCACCGGCCAGGCCCACACCGCCCACACCACCGAGCCGGTGCCGTTCATCTACGTCGGCAAACGTGACTTTAAAGTACGTGATGGCGGCGTGCTGGCCGACGTGGCACCGACCATGTTGATGCTGATGGGGCTGGAGAAGCCGAAAGAGATGACTGGCACTTCGATTCTGGTCTGACACAGTTCAGGGGTTGCTCAAAACAGGCAGCCCGTCAATAATGGACTCGAGCGCGAAACCAGTTGCCTCCAGCGGCGATAACTGGCGTAGGAACCCCGCAGATGGCTGGATATCCGCGTAGGGTGAGACCTCCACACCCCTGCTTGAGGGTGTGTATATGAATATCAAGCAAGCACTACTTAGGGCAGTTCGAAAGAGCTGCCCTTTTCTTTGGGCATCACAAAAGCTCGTAACGCTTGTAGAGCAACTCACCATGACGATGCTTGTTCAAGGCCTTGGCGTCTGTCTGCATGAAGTTTCACAGCACATTGCCAGCCTGAATATTGACCACCACCAGCATCTGCCTCCTGGATTCATAAGCCCCAATGAATGCTAAACGAGCGGAGCAATCGCTATAAGCAACACGCCATATTTCCAGAGGCCCCGTCAATGTGTCCAAGGCGAACCTGACATAACGCTCTCTGGCGTCCTGCCGTTTTTCAACAATATGCTGCAGACAACTGCGCCTGATCGCTATTTGCCCCAAAGGCGAGTCAACTTCCACTTCCGAACAGCTCGAATGGGCAATGCCAAAATGCATTGCGACTATATCGATGGCCGCTTCGACGTCATTGCCGGCGGCCACTTCCTCAAGTGGACGCGCTCGCAAAGCCCGATCCAGACTACGAAGGTCGGGAAGCCCATAATCAAGCCACGTTTGCTGGCCTTTTGACTCGTGAATACAAGGCATTACTGACTATGCCGACCGTCGGATTAACAGGGCCGAAGAGTCTATTCCGAGCGCAAATGCACCGTCAGGGTGGAGCATTTCAAGGCATTTCGCGAAGCACACAAAACAACTGCAGAAGCACGACACGACGCTCTCTACCGCTCGTCGCCTTCAAAGGGCTATGGGACTTGCCCACAATTGCTTGCAGAATGCGGCCACTGGGCACCTAACTTGCCTGCCAAGCCGAATTGGGCGTTTTTTTTGCAGCGCTTGGCGGGCATACTAGGCCGTCCCTTTCCCTGGTGTCGCCCGCCTCTATGCTTCGCGCCTTGATTACCCTTGCTCTTGTCTGCCTGCTCCAACCGGCGTTTGCCGATGAGCGCGCACAAACCCAACAACAGTTGGACGCTACGCGTCAGGACATTACCGAGCTGAAGAAGCTGCTCGGCAAGCTCCAGGAAGAGAAGTCCGGCGTGCAGAAAGACCTGCGCGGCACGGAAACCGAGATGGGCAAGCTGGAGAAGCAGGTCCAGGAGCTGCAAAAAGAACTAAAGAAGAGCGAGTCGGAACTGGAGCGACTCGACGCTGAGAAAAAAAAACTCCAGAGCGCCCGCGTTGAACAGCAACGCCTGATCGCGATCCAGGCCCGCGCCGCTTACCAGAACGGCCGCCAGGAATACCTCAAGCTGCTGCTCAACCAGCAGAACCCGGAAAAATTCGCCCGCACCCTTACCTATTACGACTACCTGAGCAAGGCCCGCCTGGAGCAACTGAAAAGCTTCAACGAGACCCTGCGCCAGTTGGCCAACGTCGAGCAGGAAATCGCCAACCAGCAGTCGCAGCTGCTCGACCAGAAAACCGCCCTCGACAGCCAGCGCGACGAACTGGACAAGGTCCGCAAGGAGCGCCAGCAGGCGCTGGCCAAGCTGAATGACGACGTGAAGGCCCGTGACGCCAAGCTCCAGGCCCGCGAGCAAGACCAGGCTGACCTGGGTAAAGTCCTGAAAACCATCGAGGAAACCCTGGCGCGCCAGGCCCGTGAGGCAGAGCAGGCGCGGCAAAAAGCGCTGCTGGCCCAGCAGGAAGCCGAAAAAAAGCGCGAGCGTGAAGCCGCCGAGGCAGTCGCCAGCGCCACTACCGACGCCCCGGCCCCGCGTAAACCGGCGCGTGCAGCGCCTGGCCCGCTGGTTTCCAGCGCCGGCGAATCCTTCGGCGGACCTTTTGCTTCAGCTCGGGGCAAACTTCCATGGCCAGTTGATGGTCGATTACTGGCACGCTTTGGTGAAACCCGTGGCGATGACACCCGCGCCAAGTGGGACGGTGTGATGATCAGTGCCGGTGCCGGCACCCAGGTCCACGCTATCCACGGCGGCCGCGTGGTATTCGCCGATTGGCTGCGTGGCGCAGGTTTGTTGGTGATTCTTGACCACGGTAATGGCTATTTGAGCCTTTACGGCCACAATCAAACTTTGCTTAAAGCGGCAGGTGATGTTGTAAAAGCCGGTGAATCCATCTCCACTGTCGGTAACAGTGGTGGCCAGGACACCCCGGCGCTGTACTTCGCTATTCGTCAGCAGGGCCGCCCGAGCGACCCGGCACAATGGTGCCGTACCCAAGGATAAGGGTCGCATCTACATTAGGAGTTCGTTCGACATGCTGCATTTGTCCCGCCTCACATCGCTGGCCCTGACGATCGCTCTGGTGATCGGCGCGCCTTTGGCATTCGCCGACCAGACCGCCCAGTCGGCCACGGCCGCGACCACCAAGGCCCCGCTGCCGCTGGACGAGTTGCGCACCTTTGCCGAGGTCATGGACCGGATCAAGGCCGCTTATGTCGAACCTGTGGACGACAAGACCCTGCTGGAAAATGCCATCAAGGGCATGCTCAGCAACCTTGACCCGCACTCCGCCTACCTGGGCCCGGAGGATTTCGCCGAGCTGCAGGAGAGTACCAGCGGTGAATTCGGTGGCCTGGGCATTGAAGTCGGCGCCGACGACGGCAACATCAAGGTCGTTTCGCCGATCGATGACACCCCTGCGTCCAAGGCCGGCATCCAGGCCGGTGACTTTATCGTCAAGATCAACGGCCAGCCGACCCGCGGCCAGACCATGACCGAAGCCGTCGACAAGATGCGTGGCAAGATCGGCCAGAAAATCACCCTGACCCTGGTGCGCGACGGCGGCACGCCGTTCGACGTGACCCTGACCCGCGCCACCATCACGGTCAAGAGCGTGAAGAGCCAGCTGCTGGAGTCGGGCTACGGCTACATCCGTATCACCCAGTTCCAGGTCAAGACCGGCGACGAAGTGGCCAAGGCCCTCGCCAAGCTGCGCAAAGACAACGGCAAGAAACTCAGCGGCATCGTGCTCGACCTGCGTAACAACCCGGGCGGCGTGTTGCAGGCCGCTGTGGAAGTGGTCGACCACTTCATCACCAAGGGCCTGATCGTCTACACCAAGGGCCGTATCGCCAACTCCGAGCTGCGCTTCTCGGCCACCGGCAACGACCTCAGCGAAGGCGTGCCGATGGTTGTGCTGATCAACGGCGGCAGCGCCTCGGCTTCGGAAATCGTCGCCGGCGCCCTGCAAGACCAGAAACGCGGCGTGCTGATGGGCACCACCAGCTTCGGCAAAGGCTCGGTGCAAACCGTGCTGCCGCTGAACAACGAGCGTGCCTTGAAGATCACCACGGCGCTGTACTACACGCCGAACGGTCGCTCGATCCAGGCCCAGGGCATCGTGCCGGACATCGAAGTGCGCAAGGCCAAGATCACCAACGAAGCCGACAGCGAGTTCTACAAGGAAGCGGACCTGCAAGGCCACCTGGGCAATGGCAACGGCGGCGCCGACCAGCCGACCGGCAGCGGCTCGAAAGCCAAGCCGATGCCGCAGGACGACGATTATCAGTTGGCCCAGGCGCTGAGCCTGCTCAAGGGCCTGAGCATTACGCGCAGCCGTTGATATGCGCCGTGGACTGATCATCGCTTTGCTGTGCTGTCTGGCGGGAGTCGCCCAAGGCAACCCCGCCAGTGCAGCCCCCGCTGAACACAAAGCCTACCTGACCCTGATCATCGACGACCTGGGGCAAAACCTGCCCCGGGATCGTCGTGTGCTCGCCCTGCCCGGCCCGGTGACCACGGCGATCATGCCCGACACTCCCCACGCCGCCGAATTCGCCCGCGAAGCCCACAAGGCCGGCAAGATCGTCATCCTGCACATGCCCATGGACCCGGCCACCGGCCCGTTCGCCTGGCACCCCGAGCTGCCTATCGAAGAGCTGGGCAAACGCCTGGACGCGGCCTTCAAGGCCGTGCCCTACACCGCCGGCATCAACAACCACATGGGCAGCCGCATGACCGCCCAGCCGGAGGCCATGGCCTGGTTGATGGGTGAGTTGCAACGGCGCCACAAGTTCTTCGTCGACAGCCGCACCAGCGCCAAAACCGTCGCCGCCGCCGAGGCGCAAAAGATTGGCCTGGCCAGCGTCTCGCGGGATGTGTTCCTCGATGACGAACGCACCGAAGCGGCCATCACCACCCAGCTGCAGACCGCGATCAAGCTGGCCCACAAACAGGGTTCGGCGGTGATGATCGGCCACCCTTATCCACAGACACTGGCGGTACTCGAACGTGAGCTGCCCAAGCTCAAGGCCCAGGGCATCGAGTGGATCGACATCAAGTTGATGATCAGCCTGCGCAGCAACCAGGCCATGGCCGGGCACGGAAAAAACGGCACTTACCGCTAGTGCTATATAGCTACCGCGCCTGACCGAGCGGACTCTTCGATAGTGGATCTTCGTATCCACTGGAGAGTCTGTAGATGAACTCACTGCAATACAAAGACCTGCTGATCAACTTCACCACCGAGTTCGTTCCTGTATGGAACGACAAAGGCACTCGCGCCGAAAAACCCGTGACCTTCTGGCGCCCGAGCACATCCTCCGACGCGCTGGGCAACTTCGTCCCGCTGGGTGATGTGGCGGTGGCGGGTTACCACAACATCAATCAACTGAACATCGTCGCGGTTGTCAGCGAAGTTGACCGGGAGAATGGCACCGCCTTGCGGCCCCCCGTCGACTTCGAGAGAGTCTGGGAACACTCGGGACCAAGGGCACGCGCCAATTTCTCAATCTGGCGGCCCACCGCTCCAGAAGGTTATGTGGCGATGGGGCTGGTCTGTGGCCTCGGTAACGACAAACCACCACGCAATACCATCCGCTGTGTCAGAGAAGACCTGGTGACTCAGGCCTATGTCGACCAGTTGATCTGGAGCGACCAAGGCAGCGGCGCCCACCGGGACTTCAGCGCCTGGGGTGTCTCCCCGTCGCAAGCAGCTCCTGGCCAAGCCTACCTGGCACCGGGCACCTTTACCGGCGCCGAGGGCTATGCCAAGCCAACCAGGCAAAGCCCGGTGCACGCCCTGCGGCTGGACCTTGCGCTTCATTCCGAGGATTTGCCGTCACTTTCACCCGAAATGGCACCAGGACGCACGATGCCGGAGCAGGTAACAGAGGGCATTCATGTGTGCGAACTGCCCTGGTTTACCGTGAACGACCCGACCCTGACGCCCCTGGAAAAACTGCAAACGTGCCCGGTATATCGGTTGAAAAGAATCGACCAGTACAGCTTGGTGGCCAGCGGTCAAAACACCACGCCAGCAAGCCAAACCTTCAGTTGGGTATTCGCAAAAGGAGAGATCAGTGACTTCTCCATGGGCCTGCGCTCCTTGACCGGCGTCGATATAAAGGCTGCCTGGGCACCCCGGCATCCGTTGAGTATCAGTGCCAACCTCAATCGCGACTTCACGCATACGGGCTTGACCGCACAAGGCTGGGAACGGGAGGGCGTGGCGGATGTGATGGCTTACATCCCGGCGAATAAATCCATCGCTGCCTACCTGGTCAAAAGCCGATACGAGCTATTGCGGGCTGACGGCAGCCAGCTCGGGCCAACCCTGACCTATGCCAGCGGAGATAACGTCTACTTCAGCGAGCTGCTGCAACCTGAAGCGGCGGTTACTGCTGTTGAGGAGCCAGAGGAAGTACCAGCAGCGGTGCCCGAGCCCACAGAAAACGACCTAGAGATAACGCCCCATGATTTCATCGACGACACCCTCCTGCCGTAACTGATCGAGGGCCGCCTGGAGTTTCGCCACTACGTCATCCGGCACGTTTTTGTTCAGCGCCAGGTACAGCTCCGCGCTGTTGAAACGCAACACAGTCTTGAGCCCGGTCACCCCGACCTGGCGTGCCAGATAACGGCCCGCCGGGTCCCCGGTGGCCCACAGGTCGATCTGGCCATCCACCAGCTTTTGCGCGTTGTCCTGATCCCGCAACACGATCACCGGCTTGAGCCCCTGCTTCTCCAGGCTCTCGGCGATGGCGTCGCCCTTGTAGGCGCCGATCTTGTAGCGCCGCGCCTGCTCAAGGTCGCTCAGCTGGATCTTGCTGTCAGCCTTGGCCAGCAGCACCCAATCGTCCGGGCCGATGGGGCCGACCCATTTGAACAGCGCCTCACGGTCCGGCAAGCGCGCCATCACGAACACGCCGTAACCGGGTTTTTCCAGGGCGAGTTTGTAGATCCGGTCCCAAGGGAACCGCAGGGTCAGGTTGTAGGAAATACCGGCACGCTGGAACGTCTCGCGGACGATGTCCACGGCAATGCCTTCGATGTTCTCTTCCTTGGCGAAGTTCTTGCCGTTTTTCGCCATGTTGTACGGCGGGAAGTTTTCCGTCAGCAACACCAGGGAAGCGCCGTCGGACGGTTCATCAGCGTAAGCCGAACCCGTCAGCAGAACGGTGGTACTGGCGAGGGCGAGCAGCAGGTCTTTGAACATGAAAGTTACCGGAATCCATGGCAAGCCCAGAGAGTGCCGCGAGCCTGCCATGGTGTCCAGTGACGTTTAGCGTACGACGATACCGCGCGCCGCCATGTAGGCCTTGGCCTCAGGCACGGTGTATTCGCCAAAGTGGAAAATACTCGCCGCCAGCACTGCGCTGGCGTGGCCTTCGATCACGCCGTCGGCCAGGTGCTGCAGGTTGCCGACGCCGCCGGAAGCAATCACCGGGATGCCCAGCGCGTCGCTGATGGCGCGGGTCACGCCCAGGTCGAAGCCGTTTTTCATGCCGTCCTGGTCCATGCTGGTCAGCAGGATTTCACCGGCACCCAGGGCTTCCATCTTCATCGCCCACTGCACGGCATCCAGCCCGGTCGGCTTGCGCCCGCCGTGGGTGAAGATCTCCCAGCGCGGGGTTTCGCCCGGGCCGGAGACTTTCTTGGCGTCGATGGCAACCACGATGCATTGCGAACCGAAGTGCTGTGCGGCTTCGCCGACAAATTCCGGGTTGAACACCGCCGCGGTGTTGATCGAAACCTTGTCCGCGCCGGCATTCAGCAGGTTGCGAATGTCCTGCACGGTGCGCACGCCACCGCCCACGGTCAGCGGGATAAACACCTGGCTGGCCATGCGCTCCACGGTATGCAGCGTGGTGTCGCGACCATCGACACTGGCGGTGATGTCGAGAAAGGTAATCTCGTCGGCACCCTGTTCGTCGTAGCGACGGGCGATTTCCACCGGGTCGCCGGCGTCACGGATGTTCTCGAACTTGACGCCCTTGACCACGCGACCGTTGTCGACGTCCAGGCAAGGGATGATGCGTTTGGCCAGCGCCATGGTCAGTCCTCAGCCGTTGTAGGCGTCGCAGTAAGCCTGGGCTTCAGCGACGTCCAGGGTGCCTTCATAGATCGCCCGGCCGGTGATGGCGCCGATGATCCCCGGCGCCTTCGCGTCCAGCAGCGACTTGATGTCGCCCAGGTTGTGGATACCGCCGGAAGCGATCACCGGGATCTTGGTGGCCGCAGCCAGCGCAGCGGTGAACGGTACGTTGCAGCCCTGCATCATGCCGTCTTTGGCGATGTCGGTATAAACGATGGCGGAGACGCCGTCGGCTTCAAACTGCTTGGCGAGGTCGATCACCTGGACGGTGCTGATCTCGGCCCAGCCGTCGGTGGCGACGAAACCGTCCTTGGCGTCCAGGCCCACGATCACTTTGCCGGGGAACGCACGGCAGGCTTCGGCGACGAAGGCCGGGTCTTTTACTGCCTTGGTGCCGATGATCACGTAGCTCACGCCTGCTTTCACGTAGTGTTCGATGGTTTCCAGGGAGCGGATGCCGCCGCCGATCTGGATCGGCAGGTTCGGGTAGCGCTTGGCGATCGCCGTGACGACTTCGCCGTTGACCGGCTGGCCTTCGAACGCACCGTTCAAGTCCACCAGATGCAGACGACGGCAACCGCCTTCCACCCACTTGGCAGCCATGCTCACCGGGTCATCGGAGAACACCGTGGAATCTTCCATGCGGCCCTGGCGCAGACGTACGCAGGCGCCGTCCTTGAGATCGATAGCGGGAATAATCAGCATCTGGCAAACCTTATTCGATATTCAGCGTTGCTCGGGAAATCAGGGTTTCTCGAGCGCCCACAAGTCGCTTTCGATGCTTTCGAACCTTTCTTTAAGGTGCGTCTGCACATCGAAAATCGCCCTGTTGTAATAGTGCGGAGCAATTTCAGTGGTGAACAGTTCGAGGATTTCTGCGACCTCGAACGAGCCGAGCTTGAGCTCGAAGCGGTCTTCCATGAAACGCTTGATCTTGTCGGTGGCCTCACTCTCCTGCTGGGGAGTGAGGTTCAAGATCGGCGGCTTGACCTTCTTGGCCATTACCAGCGCCCGTCCCACGCGGCGAAGTTCTGCAGCAATTGCAGGCCATGGGTATGGCTCTTCTCCGGGTGGAATTGCACGGCAAAGCGCGAACCGTCGGCCAGGGCCGCGGCGAAGTCGACGCCATAGTGCCCGCCACCCACCACCTGGCGCGGGTTACCGGCGGCGATGTAATAGCTGTGTACGAAATAGAAACGCGCCAGGTCCGGCACTTCGTGCCACAGCGGGTGATCCACGGTCTGGCGCACTTCGTTCCAGCCCATGTGTGGCACCTTCAGGTGCTCGCCGTCTTCGTGCAGGTCCTTGCCGAAAAACTTCACCTGGCCCGGAAACAGACCGATGCAGTCGACGCCGTCGTTCTCTTCACTGCTGTCGAGCAAGGCTTGCATGCCCACGCAGATGCCGAGGAACGGCCGGTCCTGGCTGACTTCACGCACCAGGCTGTCGAAGCCCAGGCGACGAATCTCGGCCATGCAGTCGCGAATCGCGCCAACCCCCGGGAACACTACCCGGTCGGCTTCGCGAATCACGTCGGCATCGCTGGTGATCAGCACCTTGCCGGCACCTACGTGCTCGAGGGCCTTGGCCACCGAGTGCAGGTTACCCATGCCGTAGTCGATAACCGCGACCGTCTGCATTACAGGACGCCCTTGGTCGACGGCATTTGCCCGGCCATGCGGTCATCCAGCTCCACGGCCATGCGCAGGGCACGGCCGAAAGCCTTGAACACGGTCTCGATCTGGTGGTGGGTGTTGGTGCCACGCAGGTTGTCGATGTGCAGGCTGACCAGGGCGTGGTTGACGAAACCCTGGAAGAATTCCTGGAACAGGTCGACGTCGAAGCCGCCCACGGTGGCGCGGGTGTACGGCACGTGCATCTGCAGGCCCGGGCGGCCGGAGAAGTCGATGACCACACGCGACAGCGCTTCATCCAGCGGGACATAGGCGTGGCCGTAGCGACGGATGCCTTTCTTGTCGCCGATGGCTTTGGCAAATGCCTGGCCCAACGTGATACCGACGTCTTCCACCGTGTGGTGGTCGTCGATATGCAGGTCGCCCTTGCTGACGATATCCAGGTCGATCAGCCCGTGACGGGCGATCTGGTCCAGCATGTGCTCAAGAAAAGGTACACCGATATCAAATCGGGCCTTTCCGGTGCCATCCAGGTTGATCGAGGCTTTGATCTGGGTTTCCAGAGTGTCGCGCTCGACGGACGCCTTACGTTCGGCCATCACCAACTCCGCAAAATCATTGGGCGAAAAAGGCAGCCATTATAGGGGCGCGGGCGCTAAACAGAAACATCGGAGGGGATAAGACTGATGGAGTGTCGGGGATAGACATGTCAGTACAAGTGTGGGGGCAGCTTTGCGTGGGAGCGGGCTTGCTCGCGAAAGCGGTGTGTCAGCCAATACATGTGCTGACTGATCCATCGCATTCGCGAGCAAGCCCGCTCCCACACAAGCCCGCTCCCACAAGGGTTACGCGGTGTTAGTGGAACAGTACTGCGGTTTTCTGCAGGGTGACCCACACGCCCCACGCCAACGGAATACCCACCACCAGCCAGGCAGCCACCGCCAATGGCACGCTGCCGGAGGAGGCTTTCCACTCCAGCACGGTGCTGGAATCGGCGCCCTTGTCATGGCCCAGCGCCTGCTCGGCAGCCAGTTCGGCGTCGGTCATGAAGTACTTGTCTGCCACCGGCCGTACCAGCAGGTTGCAGATAAAGCCCAGCACCAGCAGGCCGGCGAGGATGTACAAGGTGATGTCGTAGGCGGCAGCGCGTTCAACGCCGATGCTCAACTGATACTCACGCAGGTAGTTCACCAGCACCGGGCCCAATACGCCCGCCGCTGCCCAAGCGGTCAGCAGGCGACCGTGGATCGCACCCACCATTTGCGTACCGAACAGGTCCGCCAGGTAAGCCGGCACCGTCGCAAAACCACCGCCGTACATCGACAGGATGATGCAGAACGCCGCCACGAACAGCGCGACGTTGCCCAGGTGACCCAGGTTCGGGATCAGCGCGTACAGGGCAAAGCCCAATGCGAAGAACACGAAGTAGGTGTTTTTACGGCCCAGGTAGTCGGAGAACGATGCCCAGAAGAACCGGCCACCGATGTTGAACAGGCTCAACAGACCGGTAAAGCCGGCTGCGATGGCCGCGATGGAAGCCAGTTGGCCGGCATCCAGTTGGCCAAATGCCAGGCCGTTACCCAGCAACTTGCCGCCGAACACTTCCTGCAGCAGCGGCGAAGCCATGCCGAGGATGCCGATGCCGGCAGACACGTTCAGGCACAGCACCAGCCACACCAGGCGGAATTGCGGGGTTTTCCAGGCCACGTTCACGTGCACGTGACGGTGGGTGATCATCGCATTGCTGGCTTTTTTCGCCGGGGCAGTCCAGCCCTCAGGCTTCCAGCCGGTAGGCGGAACACGGTAGGACAAGGCGCCGCCGATCATGAACACGAAGTAGATCACGGCCATGACCACGAAGCTCTGCCACACGCCAACGCTGGTCGGCGAGGCAAAGTGGCCCATCAAGGCGGCTGCCAGCGGGGCACCCACCATCGCGCCGCCGCCGAAGCCCATGATCGCCATGCCGGTGGCCATGCCGCGCTTGTCCGGGAACCACTTGATCAGGGTCGAGACCGGCGAGATATAGCCCAGGCCCAGGCCGATACCGCCAATGACCCCGGAGCCGATCCACATCAGCCAGATCTGGTGGGTATAGATCCCCAGCGCGGAGATCAGCAGGCCGCCACACCAGCACAAGGCCGAAACGACACCAGCCTTGCGTGGCCCGGCATGTTCCAGCCAGCCGCCCCAGATCGCTGCCGAGCAGCCGAGAAAGATGAAGAACAGGGTGTAGATCCAGCCCAGCATGGAGATGGGCCAGTCGCATTGCGACGAGAAGACCTGGCTGATGAAGCTCATGTCCGGCGCGCAGGCGACCGGTGCGGTGATCCCCAGCGCCTTGGACAACGGCAGCCAGAACACCGAAAAACCGTAGGCCATGCCGATACACAGGTGGATCGCCAGGGCGGCCGGTGGTACCAGCCAGCGGTTGAACCCGGGCTTGGCGATAATGCGTTCCTTGGACAGGAACGCAGGCTGTGCAGCAGTATTACCCGCCGCAGTGCTAGTGCTCATTGGTGTTTCCCCCAGTTATTAGTATGTGTCCGTCGGGCGCTCTCTCCCTCGGCCTTACACGCAAGGCGTGGCCGTTTTGTTGAGTAAAGCTCCTTTTAAACGCGACGTTTAGTCGCAGACGGCAGACGAACATGCGCAGATTAGCATCTGTGGATGACAGAAAAACCAAACTGATATCACCTTTCTGGAGTTATCTGATTTGTTTGACGCCATGTAACGATCCCTAAACAGCCATAGGGCTACGAGCGTTATACTCTTCGGCTAAATTTTAAAATCGACATACAAGGACTCGCCCATGAAAGCGTTCGGCAAAATCCTGGGTCTGGTACTTCTCGGGCTGTTGCTGATCATTGTGGCTCTAGGCTTTGCCCTGACCCATCTCTTCGATCCCAACGACTACAAAGACGAGATTCGCCAGATTGCCCGCGACAAGGCCCACATCGAGCTGACGCTCAATGGCGACATCGGCTGGAGCCTGTTCCCCTGGCTCGGTCTTGAATTGCACGAGGCCAGCGTTGCGACCCTGACCAATCCGAGCCAACCGTTTGCCGACCTGCAGATGCTCGGCCTGTCGGTGCGCGTACTGCCGCTGCTGCGCCGTGAAGTGCAGATGAGCGATGTACGTGTCGAAGGCCTGAACCTGCGCCTGAACAAAGACGTGCATGGCCACGGCAACTGGGAAGACATCGGCAAGAATGTGCCGGACCCGGCTACCGCCGCCACCACGCCTGCCGTGACTGAAGCGGCCACACCGCCCAAGCCTGAAAAGCCGCCGCAGCCGATCCGCCTGGACATCGACAGCCTGACCATCAACAACGCCCGCGTCGAATACAACGACGAGCAGACCGGCAAGCAGTTCAGCGCCGAAAGCATCCAGCTGAGTGCCGGCGCCGTGCACGAAGGTGCAAGCATCCCGGTCAAACTCACCGCGTTCTTCGGCACCAACCAGCCGCTGATGCGCGTCAAGACCGAGGTCAACGGCAACCTGCGCATTCAGCGCGCCCTCAAGCGCTACCAGTTCGAAGACATGAAGGTCACTGGTGAAGCCACCGGCGAGCCGCTGCAAGGCAAGACCGTGACCTTTTCGACCCAGGGCCAATTGCTGGTGGACCAGTCTGCGAATATCGCCGAATGGACCGGCATGAAGTTGTCGCTGAACCAACTGCGCGCCCTGGGCGAGCTGAAGGTCAACGACCTGGACAAGACTCCACAGCTCAGCGGCGCCCTGTCGATTGCCCAGTTTGACCTGGCCAAGTTCCTCGACAGCGTCGGCAACCCGCTGCCACCGATGGCCGCCGGCAGCCTGAGCAGGGTCGAACTGGTCAGCCGCCTCAAGGGCACGCCGACCAGCCTGGCGCTTGAAGACCTCAACCTGAAACTCGACGACAGCACCTTTACCGGGCGCGTGGCCGTGGATGATTTCGCCAAGCAATCCCTGCGAGTGCAGCTCAAGGCCGACACGTTCAACGCCGACAACTACCTGCCGGCCAAGTCCGAAGCCGCCAAGGGCGCCGCGGCCGCACGCCAGGCCGAAGTGCAGAACAGCGAAGCCGGCGCCATGGCGGCCGGTGGCACCACACCGCTGCCGGACGCCCCGACCAAAGCCGCCTGGAGTACCGACAAGCTGCTGCCCCTGACCCGCCTGCGCACCCTGGACGTAAACGCCGACCTGTCCTTTGGCCAACTGACCCTGAGCAAGCTGCCGATCCAGAATGCCGCCCTGAAAGCCTCCGGCCTCGATGGCCAGCTCAAGCTCGATACCTTGAGCGGCGGCCTCTACAACGGCACCTTCCAGGCCAACGGCAACCTTGACGTGCGCCAGGACATCCCGCTGCTGGCGCTGCAAACCCGCATCAAGCAGGTACCGGTCGAACGCATCCTGCAAGCCCAGGGGCAGAACCCGCCGGTGAAGGGCCAGCTCACCCTCGACAGCAACCTCAACGGCCGCGGCAATAGCCAGAAAGCCCTGATCGACAGCCTCAACGGTACCGCCAGCTTCGCGATCAACAACGGCGTGCTGCTCAACGCCAACATCGAGCAACAGCTGTGCACCGGCATCGCCCTGCTCAACCGCAAGACCCTCAGCGGCGACCAGCGCGGCAAGGACACCCCGTTCCAGGAACTCAAGGGCAACCTGACCTTGCGCAATGGTGTGGCCAGCAACCCCGACCTGAAAGTGCGCATCCCGGGCCTGACCGTCAACGGCGACGGTGACGTCGACCTGCGCGTGCTGGGCATGGACTACCGCGTCGGCATCATCGTCGAAGGCGACCAGCGCGACGTGCCGGACCCGGCTTGCCAGGTGGGCTCCAACTTCCAGAACATCGAAGTCCCGCTGCGCTGCCGTGGCCCGCTGGAACTGGGCGCCAAGGCCTGCCGCCTGGACAAGGACGGCTTGAGCCAGGTCACCATCAAGGCGGCAGGCAACAAGCTCGGCGAGAAGCTTGAACAGAAGCTCGACAAGGTCAATCCACAGCTGAAAGACGCGCTTAAAGGCCTGTTCAAACGATGAGAAACGAGCAGTTTTCAACGGCGGTGCTCGACTGGTACGACCGCCACGGTCGCCATGACCTGCCCTGGCAACAGGGCATCACGCCTTACCGGGTGTGGGTCTCGGAGATCATGTTGCAGCAGACCCAGGTCAGCACCGTGCTGAACTACTTCGACCGGTTCATGGCGTCCTTGCCAACGGTCGAAGCCCTGGCTGCCGCGCCGGAAGACGAAGTGCTGCACCTGTGGACCGGGCTGGGTTACTACACCCGGGCGCGCAACCTGCAAAAGACCGCGAAGATCGTCGTTGCCGAATATGGCGGCGAGTTTCCCCGTGACGTCGAAAAACTCACCGAACTGCCCGGCATTGGCCTGTCCACCGCGGGTGCGATTGCCAGCCTGAGCATGGGCCTGCGAGCGCCGATCCTCGATGGCAACGTCAAACGCGTGCTGGCACGCTTTACCGCGCAAGAGGGTTACCCGGGCGAGCCGAAGGTCGCCAAACAGCTGTGGGCCACCGCAGAGCGCTTTACGCCCCATGACCGCGTCAACGCCTACACCCAGGCCATGATGGACATGGGCGCCACCCTCTGCACCCGCAGCAAGCCCAGCTGCCTGCTGTGCCCGCTGGAAAAGGGCTGCGAAGCGCACCTGCTCGGCCTGGAAACCCGCTACCCGATCCCCAAGCCACGCAAGACCGTGCCCCAGAAGCGCACGCTGATGCCGTTGCTGGCCAATGACGAGGGCGCGATCCTGCTTTACCGTCGCCCTTCCACGGGCCTGTGGGGCGGTTTGTGGAGCCTGCCGGAGCTGGATGACCTGGCCGACCTGGAACACCTGGCCAACCAGCACTCGCTGGCGCTGGGCAAACACCAGGAGCTCCCGAGCCTGATCCACACCTTCAGCCACTTCCAACTGGCTATCGAACCCTGGCTGGTCCAGGTCCAGGAGTCTGCCCATCACGTGGCCGAGGCTGACTGGCTCTGGTATAACCTCGCCACCCCGCCGCGCCTGGGCCTTGCCGCCCCGGTGAAAAAACTGCTGAAGCGCGCGGCTGAAGTATTGAACGCAGGAGTTCCGTCATGACCCGCACCATCATCTGCCGCAAGTACCACGAAGAACTGCCCGCCCTGGAGCGCGCCCCGTTCCCTGGCGCCAAGGGCCAGGACATTTTCGACAACGTCTCCGCCAAGGCCTGGGCTGACTGGCAAAAGCACCAGACCCTGTTGATCAACGAAAAGCGCCTGAACATGATGAACGCCGAAGACCGCAAATACCTGCAGGGCGAGATGGACAAGTACTTTTCCGGCGAGGATTACGCCAAGGCCGACGGCTACGTGCCACCTGCTGAATAATTGATCAAATTTGGGGGTTGGCCCGTAAGCGACGGTAATAATTAAATATTTTTTGAAAACTTGCTTGACGACCCCCTGAAAAACCCGTTTAATGCGCCCCGTTGCCCAGATAGCTCAGTCGGTAGAGCAGGGGATTGAAAATCCCCGTGTCGGCGGTTCGATTCCGTCTCTGGGCACCACTAATTAGTTTCAGGTGGTGCAAATGTCATCTGAAACACACAAAAAACCCGCCTGGTGCGGGTTTTTTGTTGCCTGCCGTTTTTGACTCCTTCAGCCCCCGCCCCGCATCAACGTCAACACCGCAACCCGCTCCTGCTCGGAGATGTGAAAACCACTCTCCTCCACGCGCGCAATCCAATCCTGCGCCGAGAGCGACTCGCCAAAACGCACCAGGCGTCCGTAGCGCCTGAACACAGCCTCCAGCACGCTGATCATCGAGGGGTAGCTGCAGCCTCCGTCAAAACAGATGCTGAGGCCGCCAAGCCAGGAACGGCCGATCACGTGGGCACTACCGACGCTCTCGGCACCGGCATACTCAAAATCCATTTTTACTGCTTCCATGTCGCACCCAAACTCATCACCACGAAAGTACCCAAGCCTGGCAGGCGCCTGTTTTGCGGCAGGCTGCAAAGCGCTCCAATCAGACCAACCGGTCATCCAGGCGGCGACCATACAGTAAGACGATCCAAAGCGCCGGTTATCAACACCTCATTCCGACCCCATTGCTCCATCCTTAATTCCCCAGTGATCGCCACTCTTGTCGGCGTCACCACCGACAAGCATGTCAAGGCGACTGAGTCACTTCACCAGGAACACCAGCAGCGGGTTGTCATTCAACCGCCCATTGAACACCGGCGCCATGTGTTCCAGCGGCGTGCCGCTGAGCAATGCGGTTTGCTTGCGCTCCACAATCACCCAGGCGGGGCGCGGCAGCGTATCCACCAGCAAGGGTTGGTTGCGCCCGATGAACAGCGGCTGCTCGTCGTGATCCAGGTTCATGATGTAGCGAATCGCCCAGGTGTCCTTGGCCAGATCGACGAACACCAGGGTCCCGGGATTATCGGCACGCAGCTTTTCCACCGCGCTTACGAAGTTCCTGGTGTCGAATTGCAGGTCCTTGGCCGGCTCCACAACCTTCACCAGCACCAGCCATTGGGTGGCCAGCGCAATCAGGCTGAGCACCACCAGGCGCTGGCCGAGATGGCCCTGCAAACGGCGCCAGGCAATCACGGCTGCGAGTTGCAGCACGATCAGCACACCCACCAGCGCCGGCACTGAAACGTCCGGCCAGTAGCCGTGCTTGTGCCACAGATGCCGACAGACAAACACCACGACAATGCCCAGCACCGGCAGGACCGCCACCAGCCACTCATAGCCACGCCGCACGCCCAGCAACCAGCCCTGGGCCTGGAGCAAGCCATAGGCGGCCACCGCGGCAAACATCGGGACCATGGGGACGATGTAATAGGCGCGCTTGAAGTGCGGCACCGACAAGCCCAGCAAAATCATCAGTCCGCAGGCGGCCAAACGCAGCATCAACTGCACATCGGCATCGTCGTGGCGGGCCGACCATTTGTGGCGCAGGGCAATCATCGTCGCCAGGGCCAGCGGCACCACCGGGAAATAGCGGTACAGGCTCAGCTTGAAGTAGAAGTAGAACGCCTCACCGGTTTCATCAAGGCGTCCGGTGAATTGCATCCGCAGCACATCATCGACGAAAGCATCGCCACCGCTGATCCGCGCCAGTTTCAACAGCGCCCACCAACAGCCGGCCAGCAGGATCAAACCGACCACGCCGTGGGCAATCACCTTTTTCAGCAGTGCAATCCGCTCTTGCCGCGTACGAGCGGTGCCCAGCGCCCAGTAGACACAG
This sequence comes from Pseudomonas sp. F8002, assembly GCF_013385495.1. Taxonomy (NCBI): domain Bacteria; kingdom Pseudomonadati; phylum Pseudomonadota; class Gammaproteobacteria; order Pseudomonadales; family Pseudomonadaceae; genus Pseudomonas; species Pseudomonas sp. F8002. Next base: position 45,022 of record NZ_JACAPW010000010.1, read on the forward strand.
GCCACCCCGCACACCTCGATCAACCCCAGCGGCCCGCGAATGGCAAACGCCACCACGAACAACGGAAAGATCGCATATTGGCGCAGCCGCGAGCCCAGGCGCTCACCGCTATGCAGCAAGTAGAAACACCCCAGGCACAACAACGAGATCATCTGGTCCAGGCACACCGAGCGCGACTTCTCCAGCAACTGGGCCGTCAATGCGGTGAGCAGCACCGTCAGCAATGCCCACGCCCGACCGGACGGCACCAGCAAGCGGTAGATCAGCGCCATGACCCCGGCAGACGCCAGGGCGGTGGGCATCACGTTAGCCAGGTCGTTGGGCGCGCCGAATAAACGGGCAAAGAGATAGCTGAGGTAGGTCGCGGTGCCCGGATAGTCCGGGTAAGGCTCACCGTAGGTGGTAGGAAACAGGCTCGCGCCGTGGCGAAACATCTCTTGCATGAACACGGCCCAGCGACCGTCGAAGCCCTGTGGCTGCTGATCCCAGATGCCCAGGGTGAACAGCAGCAAGGCGATAAGGAAAATACCCAGCGATTCCATTCGAAAGCGATTGTGTTGATCCATTATTCAGCCTGTCAGGTGGGGTAAACCGGCTCATGTTGCCGAACGCCACCCTGAATAAGCCCTGAACGGAATCAAACATTCATCCGCCTAACGACGAGCGGGCCAGATCAGCAGCGGCAGCAGCCGGATGTAGAGTAGCTCCCCTACCAATTCCACCAGGGTTTGCGTGATCACCGCTGCAGCAGCGAGCCCACGGATCTCTTCGGGCAACGCCAGCGCCAGCGGCAGCACCACCAGGGAATTACGCGTGGAGGCGCTGAAGGTGACCGCCCGCGCCGTGGGCGCCGATAGCTTGAACAGGCGCGAAGCCAGCGCCCCCATCAGCGGGGCCAGCAACAGGAAGCCGATATACACCGGGATCACCGGCGCCAGCAGGCCGATATCGCGGACCACGGCGGTGATCTGCGAACCGATCACCACCATCAGCACCAGCGCCATGGCCGGCACGGGCAGCCAGGCCCAGGCATCGTTCCAGGCACTGACGACCGGTGAGCGCCGGGACTGGGAAGTGGTCAACACCGCCAGAATCATGGGCGCAACGATCAGCAGCAGGAAGGCCTCGACAAACGGCCCCACTGCAACCACCACCTGCGACTGCGCCCCCAGCATCAACCCCAGGTAGACCGGCAACAGCAGCAGTTGCAGCAACAACAGAATCGGGGTCGCTGCCAGCATCAACCGCGAGTCACCCTTGCCGATATGGGTAAACACCACCACGTAGTCGATGCACGGCGTCAACAGCACCAGCAACGCACCCACCAGGATCGCCGGGTGTTCCACCAGGCCCCGAGTCAGCGCCCACACCAGCAGCGGAATCAGGATGAAGTTGGCCAGCAGCAACGCGGCCATAAAGCGTTTGTTGCCCAAGCCCTGGCGCAGGTCCAGAAAGGGGATTTGCAGGAACATCGCGTACATCAGCACGGCGATGGCGGGCGTAACCAGGGCGGCCACACCTTGAGCCATGGAGGGCGCCAGCAGGCCGACAACGGCAGCCAGCACCACGCTGGCGAAGTAGATCGGGATCTGGTTTTGTTCGAGGGTGTCGCGGGTCATGGGCCGGCTCTGGTGGGCGAAAGGATCTAAGCCTAGGCATCTGTGCCGCTCAGGTCGAGCCTCAGAAAAATCCCCGGGGTCTTCGTAGCAGAAATTTGTTAGTTTCGACTTCTCATAAAACTGCGCACGGGTCTTTGACACCCCATCGAAAGCGCAATGATCGAGCCTGTTCATGAACCTGCCAGCCCGACCTCAAGCCGAAGCATTCCGCGAGCCCACAGCCGATGGGCATTCCATCGGCGGCTTCACATGGCGCCATCCGCGCACAGACGTTGAACGCCCGGTCGTCATCATCAACGCCGCCACCTCCGTACGCTGCCGTCACTACTCACGGTTTGCCGATTACCTGTTTGCCAATGGCTTCGACGTCATCACCTACGACTACCGCGGCATCGGCGAATCCCGCAGCGGCTCGCTGAAAGGGTTCAAGGCCTCATGGTCCGATTGGGGCGTGCTGGACTTCGAAGCGATCCTGCAGCGAGCCCAGCGGGAGTTTCCCGGCCAACCGATTGATGTGGTCGGGCACAGTTTTGGCGGATGTGCGGCGGGGCTCGGGGCTTCCGGCGCAGTGATTCGACGCCTGGTGACGGTAGGCGCGCAGTTTGCCTACTGGCGCGACTACGAGGCGAGCGGGCGCTGGCGGATGTTTGCCAAATGGCATGTGGTGATGCCGCTGGTGACAGCGGTTTTTGGCTACTTCCCGGGCAAGCGCATAGGCTGGCTGGAGGATACCCCGGCGGGCGTGGTACGCGACTGGAGTACGCCGACGCCGAGTTATGAAAAACGTCCGAGTGGGCGAGCCTTGCCCGAGTTGCCGTTTTCGCGGGTGAAAGCACAGATATTGGCCATCAGCATTACCGACGACCCGTTTGGCACAGTGGCGGCAATCGAGCGCCTGCTGGGTTACTTCGACGGCAGCGAGCGCACGCACCTGCGGATCGCCCCTGAAGATATCGGCGAAAAAGAGGTCGGACACTTCGCATTCTTTCGCAGCCAGTATCAGGATCGGTTGTGGCCGATTGCGTTGGCTTGGCTGCAACGGGGAGAGTTGGCCAACGGCACGCCGGGGCGCCAAGTGACGGATCGCACCTAGAAAGCCTTGGGATTTCTCCAGACCTGCGCTTCAATACCCCATCCCCAGATCCTGACACCAAGGACGTGAGCCCATGGCTTCGCCGAACAAGCAGCAAAAACGCGCCCACCGGGCAAAAGCCAAGGCCAAGCAGAATCGCACCCAACGCGCCGTCGCCACCAAGCCGGATGCCTTTGCCGGCGATGACAGCCGCATTGATCTTGAATCGGTGGATTTGACCGAGCTGTTCCTGGAGATGCGCACCGCTGGCGAAACCAGCCAGCAGGCGCTGTGTGCCGTGTTCCTGGCGCACCCGCTGCTGGCAGTGGTACTGGAGCAGGAAGGCGAAGAAGAAGCGACGGACTTTATCCTCGCGGCGCTGATCGAGTATCGCCAGTGGGCCACGGATACCGAGGATGAAGCGGCAGCGCTGGCGTGGATTGAGTCGCCGGAATTCCAGGCCGATTACGTCGCGGCGTCACAGGCGCTGGTGAATTCCGAAGACTGATACAAAACGAAATGTGGGAGCCGGGCTTGCCCGCGATAGCGGCGTGTCAGTCGATACATGTGTTGACTGACACACCGCCATCGCGGGCAAGCCCGGCTCCCACAGTGTTTTGCAGTGTTTGATGAATCGTATTTCAATCCATCAGTTAAGCACCGCCGCCCCAACCTTCCGGCCCTTGCGCCGACGCGACACCATCAGCCCCGCCGCAACTACCAGCAAGCTCAGGATCCCGGTGGCAATGATCTCCACCTGATGCGCTTCCTGGAACAACATGATCGTCAGCACGCCCACGATGAACACGATCACCGCATACGTCAGGCCCGGGAACAGCCACATCTTGAAGGCAATCTTCTCGCCCGCTTCCGTGCGTTTCTGGCGCATGCGCAGTTGCGACACGGCGATCACCAGGTACACCAGCAGCGCGATGGCGCCGGAGCTGGCCAGCAGGAATTCAAACACCGCCGCCGGCGCCACGTAGTTGGCGAATACCGCCAGGAACGCCGCGCCGGTAGACAGCAACACCGCCCAGTAAGGCGTGCCGCTCTTGTTGGTGATCTTGGACACCGCCGGCGCATCACCGCGACGGCCCAGGGAGAACATCATGCGCGAAGCGGTGTACAGCGCCGAGTTCAGGCAACTGGTCACGGCCACCAGCACCACCAGGTCAACGATCAGCTTGGCATTCGGGATGCCCATGCGTTCCAGCACGGTCTGGTAGGAACCGACCGCTGCCAGCGCAGGATCATTCCACGGCACCAGGGCCACGACGATGAAGATCGACACCAGGTAGAACAAGCCGATCCGCCAGATCACCGAGTTGGTGGCCTTGGAAATCTGCTGGCCCGGGTTCTTCGATTCAGCGGCCGCGATGGTCACGATCTCGGTGCCCATGAACGAGAACATGGTGGTCAGGATCGCCGCCAATACCGCGCCCATGCCGTTGGGCAGGAAGCCCTGGGTGTCGAACAGGTGCGAAACGCCGCTGACCTGACTGCCCGGCAGGAAGCCGAAGATCGCCAGGATGCCGAGGATCACAAACCCGATGATCGCCACCACTTTGATCAGCGCAAACCAGAACTCGAACTCGCCGTAGTTCTTCACACTGAACAGGTTGGTCGCGGTCAGCAGCAAGGTAATGATCAGGGTGAAGGCCCAGATCGCCACGCCGGGGAACCAGGCGTGCAGGATGGTCGCGGCAGCGTTGGCTTCCAGCGGAATCACCAGCACCCAGAACCACCAGTACAACCAGCCGATGGTGAAACCGGCCCAGTGCCCGATCGCACGGTCGGCATAAGTAGAGAACGAACCCGTGTCCGGCGATGCCACGGCCATCTCGGCCAGCATGCGCATCACCAACACCACCAGCGTACCGGCGGCGGCATAAGCCAGCAGCACGGCCGGGCCCGCCGCAGCAATCGCGTGGCCGGAGCCCACAAACAACCCGGCACCGATAACGCCGGCAATCGACAGCATGGTGACGTGACGCGGTTTGAGCCCCTGTTCGAGGTCATTGGAGCTTTGCGTACTACTCATTGACACACCTTTGCGAGGAATTGCGAATACGGTCCACCCGGTCTGGCGTCTTTCTCGTGAAAAGAAACCAACGGGGCGTTCTTTATTTTTTACGCAAGATTTGCGCCAAAATGTTACAGAGCCGCGATTGACGGGGGCTGTAGGGAAACTCAATAGCTCTCGTAAGTCACTGACACTAATGGCATTCCGCTATAGCGTTACTGTGCGACTCACTTGAAAGACGAATCAGCGCACCAAAAACACACACAATTTGTGCGTAACGCCCCATAAAAGGGCTGATAAGGACCGTTCGCCGGTTTAACCCTTCCAACACCCGGCCAAAGCTGGCACCATCGCGCCCTTTTTTACGCGAAACCTGTAGGAATACTGGTTCAAACGGCTGTTCGGTTGTTGATGGCGCGACACACTGCTGTGCCGATGCGACACCCTGCCGCAGACCGTCTGTTTACCGCCTGCAGGGCTGTTGGCTGTCATCCGGACGCTATGCTAGCTTGGCGCCTCGCCAGGAAGGCGGGCCAACAGCAGGAGCGCAATGAACACAATGAGGACCGCACATGGCTGAGGCCACGCCCGCGCTTGAAATCCGCAACTTGCATAAACGCTATGGTGAGCTGGAGGTGCTTAAAGGTATCTCGCTGACCGCCCGCGACGGCGATGTGATCTCGATCCTGGGTTCCTCCGGTTCCGGCAAGTCCACGTTCCTGCGCTGCATCAACCTGCTGGAAAACCCGCACCAGGGGCAAATCCTGGTGGCTGGTGAAGAGCTCAAGCTCAAGGCTGCGAAAAACGGCGAACTGGTGGCCGCCGACGGCAAACAGATCAACCGCCTGCGCAGCGAAATCGGTTTTGTGTTTCAAAACTTTAACCTGTGGCCGCACATGAGCGTCCTCGACAACATCATCGAGGCCCCGCGCCGCGTGCTCGGCCAGAGCAAGGCCGAAGCCACTGAAATCGCCGAAGCCTTGCTGGCCAAGGTCGGCATCAGTGACAAGCGTCATGCCTACCCCGCGCAACTGTCCGGCGGCCAGCAACAACGCGCCGCGATCGCACGCACCCTGGCCATGCAGCCCAAAGTCATCCTGTTCGACGAGCCCACATCGGCCCTTGACCCGGAAATGGTTCAGGAAGTACTTAATGTGATCCGCGCCCTGGCCGAAGAAGGCCGCACCATGCTGCTGGTCACCCATGAAATGGGCTTTGCCCGCCAGGTGTCCAGTGAAGTGGTGTTCCTGCACCAGGGCCTGGTCGAAGAGCAAGGATCGCCACAGCAGGTATTTGAAAACCCGCTTTCGGCGCGCTGCAAACAATTCATGTCCAGCAACCGCTAACGGAGCAACATGCATGCAGAACTATAAAAAATTCCTCTTGGCCGCCGCTGTTTCGATGGCGTTCAGCGCCACGGCGATGGCTGAAACCTTGAAAATGGGGATCGAAGCGGCCTACCCGCCGTTCAACAATAAAGATGCCAGCGGCAACGTCGTCGGCTTCGACAAGGACATCGGCGACGCCCTGTGCGCCAAGATGAAAGTCGAGAAGTGCGAAGTGTATGTCTCCGACTGGGACGGCATCATCCCGGCCCTGAATGCCAAGAAGTTCGACTTCCTGGTCTCCTCGCTGTCCATCACCGATGAACGCAAGCAGGCCGTCGACTTCACCGACCCGTACTACTCCAACAAGCTGCAGTTCATCGCGCCCAAAGCCAACAAAGACTTCAAGACCGACGCGGACTACCTGAAGGGCAAGATCATCGGTGCACAGCGCGCAACGCTGGCCGGTACCTACCTGGAAGACAAGCTGCCGGACACCACCGCCAAGCTCTACGACACCCAGGAAAATGCCTACCTCGACCTGACTTCCGGCCGCCTGGACGGGATGCTCGCCGACAAGTACGTGCAGTACGAGTGGCTGAAAAGCAAAGACGGCTCCGCCTACGAATTCAAGGGCGACCCGGTGGTCGAGAGCGACAAGATCGGTATCGCCGTACGCAAAGGCGACCCGCTGCGCGAGCGCTTGAACAAAGCCCTGGCTGAAATCAAGGCCGACGGCACCTACAAGAAGATCAACGACAAGTACTTCCCTTTCAGTATCGAGTGATCCTGAATGGCCTGCCCGGCGTGCTCGCTTGAGTGCGCCGGTCCTGAGCTTTGCCTTGCGAAACGACTAAACCATGAATTTCGACCTCTACGGATTCGGCCCGGCGCTCGCCGCCGGCGCGCTGATGACCGTCAAGCTGGCGCTCACCGCCCTGTGCCTCGGGCTGGTGCTCGGGCTGGCCGGCGCCCTGGCCAAGACTTCCCCGTACAAGCCGCTGCAATGGCTTGGCGGCAGCTACTCCACCCTGGTTCGCGGTATCCCGGAACTGCTGTGGGTCCTGCTGATCTACTTCGGCACGGTCAACCTGATGCGCTCCCTCGGGGAGTTTTTCGGCAACCCCGACCTTTCCCTCAGCGCTTTCGCCGCCGGGGTGATCGCCCTGGGCCTGTGCTTTGGCGCCTACGCCACGGAAGTCTTCCGCGGCGCGATCCTGGCCATTCCCAAGGGCCACCGTGAAGCCGGTGTCGCACTGGGCTTGTCGAAGGTCCGGATCTTCACCCGCTTGATCATGCCGCAGATGTGGCGTATCGCGCTGCCGGGCCTGGGCAACCTGTTCATGATTCTGATGAAGGACACCGCGCTGGTCTCGGTGATCGGCCTGGAAGAAATCATGCGCCACGCGCAGATCGGCGTGACCGTCACCAAGCAGCCCTTCACCTTCTTTATGGTCGCGGCCTTCATGTACCTGGGCCTCACCGTCCTGGCGATGACCGGCATGCACTTCCTGGAAAAACGTGCCGCGCGCGGCTTTGCGAGGAGCACGCAATGAGTGGCGACTACAGCTGGCTGTCGCATTTCGACCTGGGCCTGAACTGGGCCGTGATCATTAAATGGCTGCCGAAACTGGCCCAGGGCGCAACCCTGACCCTGGAGCTGGTGGCCATCGCCGTGATCGCCGGCCTGCTGCTGGCAATCCCGCTGGGCATCGCCCGCTCGTCACGCCTGTGGTACGTGCGCACCCTGCCCTACTGCTACATTTTCTTCTTCCGCGGCACGCCGCTGCTGGTGCAGCTGTTCCTGGTGTACTACGGCCTGGCACAGTTCGACGCCGTGCGTGAAAGCTTCATGTGGCCGTACCTGCGGGACCCGTTCTGGTGCGCCACCGCCACCATGACCCTGCACACCGCCGCCTATATCGCCGAGATCCTGCGTGGCGCGATCCAGGCCATCCCGCCGGGTGAAATCGAAGCCGCGCGGGCGCTGGGCATGTCCAGGCCCAAGGCGCTGTTCTACATCATCCTGCCGCGTGCCGCGCGCATCGGCCTGCCGGCCTACAGCAACGAAGTGATCCTGATGCTCAAGGCCAGCGCCCTGGCCAGTACCGTGACCCTGCTGGAACTGACCGGCATGGCCCGCACAATCATTGCCCGCACCTACCTGCCGGTGGAGATCTTCTTCGCAGCGGGTTTGTTCTACCTGCTGATGTCCTACGTCCTGGTGCGCTTCTTCAAGCTGCTGGAGCGCTGGTTGCGGGTCGATGCCTGCCAGGGCCGCTGACGCCTTGTTGACGGGTGAGCAACTGCTCGCCCGCTTCCAGGCGCTGGATACGTTCCTCACCGAACATCAAGGGCTGTGGCGGCCACGGCCCTTTACTCACCTGCAATTGCCGTGGGAAACCCAGCATCCCGAACTGGCCCATTGGCTGCGCCAGCGCTCGCTGGCCGAAGCGGAAAGCAGCCATAACCAGCCTCACCACCTGCCGGCGCCTGCGCCTTTCCCTGAGCTGGCCATGCAGTCGCTGAATCTCAGTGCTGTGGATAACTTACCGTCCCGCCCGCTACCGGCCGCCCGTCATCGCCTGAACGTCGATGTACCCGGGCGCAAATGGCAGCAGATCGAAGCCTTCGGCGCCGCGCTGCAATTTCGCCAAACCCCCGAACACTGGCTCGACTGGTGTGCCGGCAAAGGCCACCTCGGCCGCCGCCTGGTGCAACCCGGGCAGCAACTGACCTGCCTGGAATACGACCCGGCCCTCATCGCCTCAGGGCAAGCCCTCAGCGAACACCATCAATTGCCCATCACCCATCGCCTGCAAGACGTGATGGCCGACGTGCAGATCAGCCGCGACCAAACCCCGGTGGCACTGCACGCCTGCGGCGACCTGCATGTGCGCCTGCTCCAGCTGGCCAGCGCCGCCGGCTGCCAGCAGTTGGCCGTGGCGCCCTGCTGCTACAACCGCATCCGCGCCGAGCAGTACCCGCCGCTGTCGATTGCCGCCCAGGCGTCGTCACTGCATTTATCGGTGGAAGACCTCGGCCTGCCGCTGAGCGAAACCGTTACCGCCGGCGCGCGGGTGCGTCAGCAGCGCGATACGTCGATGGCCAGGCGCCTGGGTTTTGATGTTCTGCAGCGGCAACTGCGCGGGAGCGATGCTTACCTGCCCACTCCGTCCCTGCCCGCGAGTTGGCTGGCCAAGCCGTTCGCCGACTACTGCCGCGAACTGGCGGCCCTCAAGGGATTATCCACAGGGGAACAGCATTGGTCGGCACTGGAGGCCCAAGGCTGGCAGCGCTTGGCACAGGTGCGAAACCTGGAATTAGTGCGTGGTCTGTTTCGGCGCCCGCTGGAAATGTGGCTGGTGCTGGACCGGGCATTGTTTCTCGAAGAAAACGGTTACAGGGTTCAAGTCGGCAGCTTCTGCGAAACACCGCTCACCCCGCGCAACCTGATGCTGCTCGCCGAGCGCAATTAAAGGGCATTTTGTCGCAGTGTGCCCTGTGGATAACTCTGTTGATGGAATTCTGGCAGAGGCCCTGCCGGCAAGCTTCGCGGGGCAAAATGCTGACTGGTCATTTTTTGTTCACAAAATAAAACGCACGCAAAACAGGCAGTTGCAGCGTGATGAGAACCGCTCCGCAAAATTGCGGTTTGATGACAGGTCGAACCAACCGATTGTGCATAAGCATCTGAGGTTAGCGGCATAACCCGGGCTTTTCAGTGGGCAACCAGCAGGCGGCAAAGCGCGTTTATATCGTCACAGGCCATGCTTGCGGCTTGGTTATCCAGCGGATCGCTGCCAAAAGCCAGGGCCTCGCTGATCGCCGGATCCCGATGCACCACCTCCAACAGGCTGTCACCCAGGCGCTTCCTGAACACCTCGACCATGTCCAGGCTGAAGCCCGAGGTCTCGTCGAGTTGGTTGATCACGAAGTGGCAACGCAGCGCCGGCCGATCATCAAGGTGTGGCGCCAGCAACTGCTCCATCTGCTCCAGGGTGCCAAGGGAAGCCGCATCCGCCTGGGCGATGACCAGCACCACATCGGCCACGTTCAGTGCCTGATGCAGGTAGACGTTATTGCCCGCCGGGGTGTCGATGATCACCGTGTCCTGCTCACTCAAGCCCAGGGCCGACAAATGTTGCGCCAGCCAATGCGGCTCCTGTTTCAGCCAGCGCTGGAGGTCTTCCTGCTGACGGATATCGGTTTCGCCAAACGTGATCACCTGGCAACCGGCAAAGCCTGAATGAAGGATCTGGCTCCAGCGCTCGTTGTGCAGGCTGGTGCGCCCGATGCCGGGCAAGGTATGGCTCAGGCCGAAGTGGTGATAGAGCGCGTTTTGCGGGTCCAGGTCCAGCGCCACCACTGGCTGCCCCAGGCGCTGCAAACCGCTGCTCAGCGCGGTGGCCAGGGTGCTGCGGCCGACGCCGCCATTGACCGAAACCAGCGCTACCACCTTCGCCCGGATGGTCGCGGCTTCGCGGGACTGCTCGTTGGCACAAGGGGAATGTCGGGAGAACGACGCGCCACTGCCCATATTGAGGCTGGCACTGTCGTCGACCGGCATGTCTTCGAAGAACTGCAGCATCGAATCCATCCCTTGAACATCACTGGCAGTCGTCTTATCGAACAACGAAAAAAGATCATCGGTACGGCTCATCGCCAACACTCCCTCACGACGCATCTTAAAGACGTGAAAGGTCAGCTGTACTGATGCTTACCGCAGGTCTTTTTGTGGGCGCCTTTGTGTACGCATTCTGTGACAAAGGAATGAAAGTGTCATTATTTTGGTGTTTCTGAAGAAATCTTTAAGACGAGCGGTAAATAGTCAATTTACTGACTAATCTTTATCGGGTCGTAAGGTGTTTGCAAATCCCGCTCCGGGATCTCCCAGATCAGCAGCTTGGGCGGCGTCTGCTTGAACGCCGGGCTGTCGAAATAAGCCTTGGCGGCGCCTGAAAATTCGCCGCCGTCCTTGCTGAAGTTACCCACCGGAGCGTTCAGGGCTTTTTGCAGGAAACCCACGAAATTCGAATTGCGCGAAAACGAGGTACCGATCAGTGCCACGTTCGGCAGGCCGGCGTCACCAAACAAATCGTCAGGGTTACTCGACGCCGCCGGGCCGTTCTCATGCGCGGTGCTGGCCGCAACCTGCTCGCCCACCGGCTGTAACTTCGGCGGCAACCAGTCGAGACCGGCCAGGCGCACCAGGTCACCCGGACGCGGTGCGAGCGGTGCCTGGGTAATGTCGAAGGCTTGCTCCGGCGTGGCCTGGATACCGCGCTGCTGGATGCGCAGGGCCACGGCGCGGGCGCCGGCATTCGAGCCGATTTCGCTCCAGTGCGTGTCGGTACGCAGGTAGGCATCCGGGCCGAGGGGTTTCAGGGTGTCGGTCAAATCCAAGACTTCAACGCCCGCCGCTTGCAACAGCGTGCTCCATTGCTGAATCCGGCCATCCAGCACGGCCGGACGATACAAGCCGCAACGCTGGGCAGCGGCGATGCGGGTTTTATCCGGCACCACCATCACTTGCAGATCAATACCGCGCTGGCCTAGCTGCTTTTTCAGGTCGATCACCGCGTCGGCCTTGGTGCGCGCATTGTCTTCGGCGTGGCGGTTGAGCTTCAGTTCATCGCTGATAAACAGCCAGCCCGGGCAGCCCTGGCGCACCCGCGGCCCAGTGTCGCCGAACGCCAGCCAACTGGCGCCGCGCTCCAGGTTTGCCGCTTCGATGGCCATCGGTGCCTTGGACAGCTCCTTGGCAAACCGATGGGTCACTTCACCGTGCAGCAGCATGTCGCTGTCGACCTTGGGCGGCAGGAAACTCACCGGGCCCTTGACCATCAGCCAGACGCAAGACAACAGCCCCGCCGCCAGGAAAGGCACCAACACCCAGCCCGCCAGGGGGCTGGTGCGGACGGCCAATTCACTCGGTGGGGTCGGCGCGGTAGGGGCGGGCATCGTCAGGCTTCCTTAGAACTGAAAGTACAGAAACGGTACGGCATCGCGGCTGGCAATCAGCGCGAACGACAACACAAACCCCGCCACCGGCCACAGGGATGCGGCCACCACAAACCAGGGCTGCGTACCAAAACGCTGCTCGCAGCGGGTCTGCCAGATCGGCGCGATGATGCACACCAAACCGAGCAACGCGGCCATGCCATGGGCCGGGCGCATGGCCACGGCCAACGCATCACCCAAGGCCATGCCATGCATGCCGAATTGGCCGGCGTACATGGTCAGTGCCGAATGGAAGTCCGGTGCGCGGAACAGCGTCCAGGCCAGGCACACAAACAGCAGCGTCAAGATGTGCGACAGCACCGGCGGAATGCTCGGCAGGCTCGAGCGCGACCACGCCCGGTCAATGCACAACGCGATACCGTGGGCCGAACCCCACAACAGGTAGTTCCAACTGTCGCCGCCATGCCACAACCCGGCAATCGCCATGGTCAGGAACAGGTTGCGGTAGGTACGCCATACGCCATCGCGGTTACCGCCGAGGGCGATGTAGAGGTAGTCCCGCAGCCAGCTGGACAACGACAAATGCCAGCGCCGCCAGAAGTCCTGGATGCTGCTGGCGAGGTACGGCCGGTTGAAGTTTTCCGGGAAGTGGAAGCCCAGCATCAAGCCCAGGCCGATGGCCATGGCACTGTAGCCGGCGAAGTCGAAAAACAGTTGCAACGAGTACGCCAGGCAGCCGATCCAGGCATCCACCAGGCTCGGGTTTTCCAGGTGGAAGGCGATGTCCACCAGCGGCGACAAGGTGTCGGCCACCAGCACTTTCATGCCCATGCCGATCATGAAACGCCGAGCGCCAAGGCTGAAATTCGGCCAGTTGAAATAACGCTGGTTCAGCTCGCGCCGCACCCAGTCATAACGAATGATCGGGCCCGCAATCGAGTGGCCGAACATCGAGATATAGGTCGCGTAATTGATGAAGCTGCGCTCCACCGGCACGGTGTGCCGGTGCACATCCACCAGGTACGAAATCGCCTGCAGCACAATGAACGACAACCCGGCCGGCAACGCCACGCGCTGCCAATCCAGCGGCATCGCGCCGTACCAGGTGATCACCTCACTCACGGTGCCCGCGACGATGTTGGCGTACTTGTACCAACACAGCACCGCGGTGTTGAACACGATCAACGCGATCAACAGCCGCACCCGGCCCTTGCCGTCTTCACGGGAACGGTCCACCAGCAAACCGCCGACCCACGCCACCACGGTCAACACCATGTGCAGGAACAGGAACAGCGGGCTCAACCAGCCGTAGAACAGCCAGCTGCCGATCAACAGAATGACGTTGCGCCAGCCCGGACGGGCCAGCGCATAAATCAACAGGAAGGCCGGCAGGAACAGCGTGAGGAATTCCAGTGAGGCAAAGACCATGGTGGTGTCGGGCCCGATCAGTTAGCGAGCGTGTCGGAGGTAAACAGCAACCTCGAACCGGCGGCCGATGGCAGTGCGAGCACGCTGTAGCGTTCGCCGGCCTTGAGGGTGAAGGTCAGCGGCTGGCCCACCGGCGCGTTGGCGCACTTGAGCTGCACCGACAGTTCCACCGGGTTGATCATGCGGCGCGAAATCGCGCCTTCGGCGACCTTCTTGAACAGTTCGGCTTTTTGCGCCACGGCTTCCAGGCTCGCGTCGGCGCAGGCGGCGTCGGCGTTGATAAAGGCCAGCGAGGCCTTCAGTGCGTTGAAGTCATCCGGCTGTTCGTGGATCACCAACTGGCGCGTGCCGCCCTTGGCGTCCGGCACGGCCACTACGGTGGCGAACTCGCCCGGCGCGACGGTCACGGCCAGCTCGGAATCCTTGCCGCCCTGGCTCAACACACCCTTGATCGGGGTCTTGCCGCCCGACACCGGCAGGTAGTCAGACACCAGTTTGTCGCCACCCAAGACCAGGCTGGCCTTGGAGCCCTGGGGCAGCAATTTCAGCTCGCCGTCGGTGCCGTTGGCCAGGCGCAGGAAGGCCGAATCCTTCTCCGGGCCGGTGGGGTAAAGCGGGATGTCGGCGCTGTAGGCGCTGACGCTGGCGAGCAAGGTCGCCAGGCCCAGGGTGATCCGTTTCATTATTGCGCTCCTTTGCCCACGGCGGCCGGTGGCAACTTCGCCAGGGAGTCGCCGATCGCCTTGGCCCACTTCTGGTAGCCGTCGATGGTGAAGTGTTGGCCGTCGGTGGTGATCCACTGGCCCGGCTTGGAGAAGGTCAGCGAGTCAACGTAGGTGCACGGCGCCACGTTGGTGGCGAGGAACTGCGACATCACCTTGGTGCGCGCATCATCCTTCTTGTACTGCGAACCGACCTTGCCCCACGCCGGCCCGACCCACACGCACTTGGTGCCGGTTTCGGTGATGGCCTTGGTCAGGGAAGTCACGCTTTTCCAGGCCCAGACTTTCGGGAACTGCGGCTCCGGGTACGAGGCCATGGTGTCGGCGATGATGATCACCACCAGGTCCGGCTTGTCCTTGGCGATCAGGTCTTTGATCGGGGTGGTGCTCATGGCGTTCTTGCCGAAAATCTCGGCCTTGCCAACCGGCAGGCGCTCGGCACCGCACTCGACTTTCTTCGGCACGATCCAGTCGGCTGCACCGGCGCCGCACGCGCCGATGGAGTGAACCTTGGCACCCTGGGCGGTGAGGTTGTCCTGCAGCGGGTTGAGCAGTGAATCAGGAAAGCTCATGTGACTTTCGCCCAATACCAGCAGGGTCAGGCCGGCAATAGCAGAAGCGGAAACAGGCATGGATGACTCCTATCAATCAATTCGAATAAGGGGAACGGTACGGACTGACCGGCAAGGGCATAGGCCCGCTCAGGTCTTCAAACAAGTAGCGCAGGTAGGCGTTACCGACGTACTGGCGATAGTCCTGGGCGTTGTCGAGACCGACTTCGCCACCCAGGTAAAAGCGCGAGCTGAGGCGGTATTCGGCGGCGGCGTTGAAGCTGTAGCCGATGCCGGTCTTGCTGTCCTTGGCGTATTTCGGATCGCCCCGGGTCGGGTCATTTTGGTAATCGCTATGCCCCGGGAAATAATCGACCGCATCTTGCTCGATATGCTGGATGCCCACCGAACTTTTTATCTGGTAGCTGAACCGGTCAAAACTCTGCGCCCAGCGCACCGGCACACCCAGGGAGAAGAAGCGCTGCGGGCTGAAGTAACCGCCCTGGCCGTAGGTGTAGTAACCCTGGTTTTCCTTGAAGCCCATGACCGAACCGCTGATGCCGAGGGTCAGGGTGTCGGTCGGGGTATTGCGCAGGTACCAGTAGATGCCGCTGCCCAGTTCCAGCCGGGTGTTGTCTTCGACGTTGTTGCCCAACAGCTCGTGCAACGAGGCGTAGCCATATACACCGAGCTTCTGGTTGTCGTAGCTCAGGTCGCCACGCCCGCCGTTGGCGGTCACGCCGCCCCATTTCTCGCCGGTACGCTTGTCTTCGGAACCGGCAAAGGAGGTCACACTGTCGGTGACCGGACGCCGCGAAACGTTGACCCCGTAACGGAAGTTGGAGCCCTGGGAGAACGGCCGCGAGACGCTGGCGCCACCGACGATGGTGTCGTACAGAAAGCCCAGCGGGCTCACACCGATGTCGGCCTTGAGGCCTTCATCCGGGTTCTCCACGGCAACGGCCAGACCGACGCCTGTGTCGCTCTGGGAGCCCGCCGGGTTGGCCGTGCCACCGCCAAAGCGTGTGGCAGAGTCGCTCTTCACGCTGCCGGAACTCACATGCACCGGCGTCACGCGCAGCGCAACGTTCAGATCCCCCACCGGCATCCGCGCTTCGAATGGCGCCTCGACGTCAGTGATTTTGCTCAAGCCGCTTTCGCCATTGTTGCTGCGAACGCTCAAGCCCTGCACCAGGTAACCGGTGCGATCCCGCAGGATCGTATCCAGCGCACGACGTGCCGGGCTGAGGTTGGCGGTGTCGAGTGCAGCAATGCTCGACGGTGGCTCGAACGGCTCGTTCCAGTTGTTCGACGCCGGACGCGCGGAGGCTGCCAGGGCATTGTCCGGCACGACATTGGTCGGTGCATCAATCGGCGGCGGCACGGCGCCGGCAACGGTCAGGTCGGTGACCTGGCGACGCTGGCCCGGCAAGCCGACGAAGGGGTTGTAAGGCACGCCCTGGGAGCCGGCCTGAGCCAATTGCGTCTGGCTCTTCTGGCTGTTCTCAATCGCCAACGCCTTGCGCAGCAGTGCAGCGGCTTCGTTGTTTTTGCCCAGCCCCTGATAGATGCGCGCAGCCGAGGTGAGGATCTCGGGGTTGCCCGGTTCCAGGGACAGCGCCTTTTCACTGGCGCTTTCCGCCAGGCCACGATCACGGCCTTGCAGCGCGATATCCGCCAGACCCAGTTGCAGGCGAGCGTTGTTCGGGTTCTGCTGAATCAGCGGCGCATAAAGCTCCATGGCCTTTTTGCTGTTGCCGCTGGCCGCGTACATCCGCGCCAGGGCACCTACCGCCATAGCGTCGTTGGGACGCTGGGCAAGGGCCGGCGACAGCATGTCGTAGGCCGCGACCAGGTCGTTTTTCTCACGCAGGGCATCAGCCTGTTTGACCCGGTACAGGTAGATCAAATCGTCGTAACGCTGGCGACCGGTTTCACTCAGCGGCTTGCCCTGCACTTCACGCAGGATGTCGCCCGCCTCGGTGTAGTGGTTGGCCTTGAGCAGCACGTTGGCGTACAGCAGTTTCTGGTCGACAGTCGGGTTCGGATTGTTATCCAGAACCTTCTGCATGATATCCAGACCCTGCTGCGTCGCGCCGACTTCCACATAAGCGGCCGCCAGCACCGCCAGGCGCTCAGGCTTCTGCCGGGTCATGGCTTCACTGCGGCCCAGCAGCGCGAGGGCTTCCGGGCGTTGGCCACGGCGGGCGGTCTCGATGGCGATGTCGGTCTGCTTGTGCAGCGCGATATCGATACCCAGCTCGTTCATGTCAGCGGTACGTTGCCCCGCAGGGATACGCGCCAGGGTCTCTTCAGCCTTTTTCCACTCACCCAGCTCCGCCGACAGCAGCGTGCTGGTGTACAGCGCGTCCGGCTGGTTCGGCTGCTTGGCCAGCAAGCCGTCGATCAAGGCACGGGCGTTGCGAATCTGGCCGTCGCGCAGGTAAATGCGCGCCAGGGCGAAGCGTGTCCACGGGTTTTCCGGGTCGGCATCAAGGGCTTGTTTGTAGGCGGCTTGCGCGGCTTTCAAATCGCCCCGCTGCTCGGCCAGCTTGCCGACCTGGGTAGCGCGCAACGCGGTGATTTTCACACTCGGCGCGAACTTCGCGCGCTCGGCGGGCGACACCGAGTCGATCAGCTTCAAGGCTTCTTCCGGCTGCCCCGACTGGGACAGCACGTTGATCAAGCCGCTCAGCGCGTCCGGGTCGCCAGGATGACGGGCGAGCACTTTGCGGTAGCCGGCTTCAGCGGTGTCGAACTGATTGTCCTGGGCCTGGAAACCCGCCAGTGCCACGGCAGCGCCGGGCTGGCCAGGGTTCAAGCGTTCGGCCTGGGCCACCAGGTCGCGGGCCTGGCTGCCGCGCCCGCCACGCTGGGCGTCACGGGCCTGGTTGAGCAGGTTCCAGTAGCGCACATCATTGAGCGCCGACTGCCATGCCGCGCCACCCGGCAAACGGGTGGCCTGAACCAGGTAGCTTTCAGCCTCGCTGAAGCGCTGCTGCTGTTGACGCAGCACGCCCATGCCGCCGAGGGCATCGACGTCATTGGATTTTTCATTGAGGCGCGCCGCCAATAGCGGCTCGGCGGTTTTCAGGTCGCCATCATCCAGCGCCTTGAACGCCTTGGTCATCTGCGGATCACGCTGCCAACCGGCGCCGGTCTTGCCTTGGGCAATGCCCTTGTTCATCAGCGCACGGATTTCGCTGTCGTCCGGATGCGCAGCCAGAAACTGCTGGAACAACGGCACCTGGTCGCTCTTCGGCGGGCCGAGCCAGATCAGCGCAAAGCGCCAGGTTTCATCGGCGTTGCCGCCCACGTCGTTGTTCGGGGCCAGCTTGGCCAGGGCGCGGATGCCGTCGGCGCGGGTGGCCGGGTTACGCGCCAGATGCTTGGCCAGGAACAGCGCCACAATCGGGTCGTTCGGCCGCTCGCGAGACAAACGCTGCAAGCCGGCGATGGCCTCGTTCGTGCCCTTGGGCGTGAAGCCCAGGGTGTTGTAATACTCGCGGGCAAGCAGGCCCTGGGGCTGGCGCCCCTGGAAGATCTGGCGATACAGCGCCACCGCTTGTTCGCGCTCTTCTTCAGGCTCGCCGAGTTCACGGGCCTGTTCCAGCAACTTCGCGTTGGCCGGGATGTTGACGGTGATGTCCTGCTCCAGCAGCAAGGCCTGGCGCGGTACCGGGCTCAGCGCCTGCAGGCGGGCCAGGTACTTTTGCGCTTCGGCCGGACGCTGTTGTTGCACCTGGATCAAGCCGATGCCGTACAGCGCATCCGGCTGTTCAGGGCTCAGGCGCAGCAGTTTCTGCCAGGTCTCGAGGGCGCGTTCCGGGTTCTTTTTCGACTGCCAGTAATAGCCCTGCTCGATCAGCAGGCTTTGCGGGTCAGTGGTTTCGGCAAAGCTGGCGCTGGAAGCCAGGGCCGCCAGAATCGCAATGGCTAGCGTGTGACGGCGCATGCAGACTCCCAGGATAATTTCACCGTGCCGTCTTGTTCGAAACGGTACTTTTGATCAGCGAAGCCCTGGCCGAACAGGCTGAGCATGTAGTCGTAGTAAATCGGCTGGGCGCTGTCCGGGGCCGAAGGCGCGAGCGCCTTGGCGAGGGCGTCGTCGACTTTCTGCTTTTGCAATTGCGCCAGGGCGGTTTCGCCCCGGGCCTGGAAGAAGGCCATGGTGGAGGCCGAGAAACCCGTCGGCGTGTAGCCGTTGTTTTTCTCGACTTCACCGGTCAGCACGTGGACTTTCTCCGGCGGCAAACCGCTGACCGACGCAGCGGTGGCACGGGAAATCCCGCCCAAGGCCTTGAGCATCGGCGCGGCCAGCGGGTCGCTCTTGGCGGTCATGCCGGCCCAGAGGTAAGTGCGGATCGCGTCGTAGCTGCCCAGGTCATCGGAAAACGGGTCGACGATAAACAGCCCGGTGTTCGCGCTGGTGGCGCGATAACCGACCCAGTTGGCCGCCAGGCCATGGGGATTGCTCGGCAGGTCGGCGAGCATCTTCGCGTTGCTCTCGGCCACTTCGTTCCAGCCGGCGTTCGGGCGCTCTTTTGCAAAGCGGCGCAGTTGCGGCAGTACTTGATAGCTGGGGTTGAAGCGCCACAGGCCTCCCGCGTGTGCATAGCCTACCGGCCCCGGCAACAGCATCTTGCCCAGGCCCGGTACGCGCACGATCAGGTTGCGTTCAACGTTGGCCAACACCAGTTGCGCGTCGCTGCGGTACTGCGGTGCGTTCCACACGCGCGCGGCTTCGAGCAACGCATAGGCCATCCACAAATCGGCGTCGCTGGCGGAGTTGCTGTCGATCGCGCCCCACTTGCCATCGTCACGCTTGCCCCACAGCCAGGCCGGCAGGTTCTGGCCGATGTCGGCGCCCGCCATGTTGGACTTGGTCCAGGTCCAGAGCTTGTCGAAGGTCGCCCGGTCGTTGCCCACCAGGGCAAAGAACATCGCGTACGACTGCCCTTCCGAGCTGCTTTCCGTCGGCTTCATGGACGAGTTCAACACCCGGCCATCGTCCTGGATAAAGCGCTTGGCATAGTTCTGCCACAGCGGCCAATCGCAGGTCTGTGCCTGGGCGGCACCGGCAAGCAATGTGCTGCCAATCACCGCCAGGATCGCGCTACGCAAAGGGTTCATGCCAACCGCCGTTTTGCACGGGCACGCAGTGCCAGGTAGATCAGGCAGGTCAGCACCAGCAGCCCCAGGAAGGTAATCGCCAGCATCCAGCCCAGGTTCTGCGACAGCTGCCATTGCATGAATTTGAAGTAGTTCAGGTCGCCGACGTAGTACTGCTGGTCCGCGACCAACGAGCTGATCTGCGTGCCCTGCACCACCGCCAGGCTGCCCTGGATCGAGTCTTTGTAGTCGTCACCGCCAATCAGCGCCGAGGTCGCTTCAAGCAGGCCCTGAGGCTGGTTGCTGGCAATCAGCACCACGCTGCGCCCGGCCTTGAGCGGCGATTGGAAGCCGGCGAACCAGGTGCTGTTGCTCAGGCCGCTGAAGGTGATGCCGGCATTGGCCGTATGCTGGTTGGCCGCGGCGTCCGGGCTGATCCAGCTGCGCACATAACGTGGCAGGTCAGACAACAGGAAGTGGTGCTGCAGGCCGTCACTGGTGGCCGGCAGGTATTGCTGCCATTGCTGCAGCAGCGGCTGGTTGCCGCCGGTGGCGAGCACCAGAAGGTCTTTGTCGGCAACGCTTTGCACGTCTTTGGCCTGCACCACTTTGACGGCGGTGGCCGGGTAGCCGGTGGACTCGCCGAAGCGGCCCATCACAGTCAGGTAGGCGCTCAACTCATCGGTGCCGACGTTGTCCGGCATCACCACCGCCGACTCCGAAAGGTCAGCCAGGCGGGTGAACGGGAAGCCGGAATCGTTGAACACGCCGAGGTTCGGCATGGCGATAAAGTGCTGGTAGCTGCTCAGGTCCAGGCTCGAGTCCGGGTCAATCGCACCGCGCATGTTGTCGACGATGATGTCCCGGCATTCGCCTTCCTTGATGTAGTCGTACATGAAGCGCAGTTGCAGCTTGGACTTGGGCGAAGCCGAGCTGATCGGCAACAGGGTCGTCACTTCACGGGGCAGGGTTTCGTCTTTCTTCAGCTGGTCCAGCAGGCTCTGCCCACCGCCCAGGTTGCTCACCGACGGCAACGCGACAGACTTCATGAACTGGTCGTTCAGGCCGATCAGCAAGGAGGAGTTGGTGGACACCTGCTGCGGCGTGTAGCGGTATTTGACGTTGAGCGGCACGCCCTCTTCACGCCAGTTGAACAGGTCGGGCGGCAGGCGCAGGTCGACGCTGATCGGGCCCGGGTTGTAGCCGGAGACGTTGAGTTTTTTCAGTTCTACCAGCTCGCCAAGGCGTACCGGACGGTTGCTGGGCAGCCAGTTCGGCGCGTCGTAAGGGCTGCGCGGGGCCAGGGTGTCGAGCCTGGTGATGACCACGCTGTTGCCGGTCAACACCGGGTTGCCCAGCACCACGGCGGTGGCGGCACGCTTGAGTTCGGCGCCATCACGGCCGGAGACGATCAGCAGCTTGCCATTCGGGTCGTTGGGGTTGGTGATCAGGGTCAGGGTCGGCCCTTTAGGCTCAGGGACCGCCACACCGTGTACGTCCACGGCCTGGGTACTTTGCACCAGCACGATGGCGTTGCCCTTGGCCGGAATCTCGCCAAGGGTGGTCGGGAACGTCGCACCCCGGTAGCTGGCCAAGCCGCCTACCCACGACGACAGCGCACCGGCAGCTTCCAGCGCGGCGTTGTCCGGCGCGCTGGCAAACACGAACGGCAGGCTGACCTGGCGCGCATCGCGCTTGTCGAAGAACGGCAGCGGCAGCACCGACAGGTCGTCTTTCAAGACGATCGGCTGCACCTGCACTTTCAGCTCACTGCTGTTGCTGATCTTGGCCCACAGGCTGCTGTGCAGCGGGTCTTCACAGGACATGGTGTAGTGGCCGATGAACTGCAGGCTCAAGCGGTTGAATTCGGTGATCAGGTGCGCCGGAATCTGCACCAGTTTTTCCTGCTGGATACCTGCGCCCTCTTTGGGCAGCGGCAGGCTGGCGGCGACTTCGTCGTTGACCAGCACGTTGATCTGCGACAGGTCCGCCAGCAGCGCCGGCGAGTAGCTGTACTTGAGCAGCAGTTGCGCGCCCTTCACCACTTCATCGGCACGGATGTCGAAGTTGACGCTGTCGGACGCTTCCACGCCTTGCAGGTTCATGGTGTCGCGACGGCCCAGTTGCTTGAGGGTCAGGCTGTAGCCCTCGTCAGTGCTCTGC
This sequence comes from Pseudomonas sp. F8002, assembly GCF_013385495.1. Classification (NCBI taxonomy): domain Bacteria; kingdom Pseudomonadati; phylum Pseudomonadota; class Gammaproteobacteria; order Pseudomonadales; family Pseudomonadaceae; genus Pseudomonas; species Pseudomonas sp. F8002. The sequence continues at coordinate 67,001 of NZ_JACAPW010000010.1, forward strand.
ACCGCAACAGCGGGTGCAGCGGCCTGTGCCTGCGAGCCCAGGCCCAGCAGCGAAGCGATCATCAGCGCGAGCACGCCGCGCGACTGCGGGCGGGCAAATAGTGTGGAAGTCATGGCTTGTCCATCAGCGTATCGAGCGGTTGTGAGGGAGTGCGGCGCAGGGCCAGACGCAATTCATGCAGCGTGGCGCGACCCAGGGTAAACAGGCCGCCGATGCCGATGGCACCGACTTCACGCAGGGCTGACAACGGTGTATCGGGCTGGCCGGCGCCCCAACTCGCGGCCCAGGTGTCGGCGCGGGAAAACGTCAGGCGTACCAGTTCGCTTTGTTGGCGCAGGGACAGTGCATCGAATTGCGCGCCAATCTGCGCGCCCTTGCTGAACACCACCCGCGCCTGGAACAGGCTGTCTTGTCCGTTGCGCGACAGCACCAACTGCAACTGTTCGCCCCGGGCAATCTGGTGCCCGTCGGCGAGGATCAGGCCGAAGCCGTTCTGCGAGAAATCCTGGGTCGTACCTTTGAGCACACGACCGTCGGCGCAGATCACACTGACCGGCAATTTCGCGCTGACCCGCGGCTCGGAGCGCACTTGCCGCGCTTCGGAAGCCACCGCCACTGCCGCGCTGGTGATGATCAGGTTGTAGAGGGTCCAGGTCAGGTTGATCGCCACGGTGACCGCGGTGGACTCGTCGCCCCAGATCAACTGATAAAGACCGAAGCACAGCCCGACCAGGTTCACCGCCAGCAGTACCAGGTACGGCCGGGCGAGTTTCCAGTCGAAGAACTGCTTGTCGATGATCCCGCCCTTGTCGGTGACGTTGAAGCCGCCCGCCTTGGGGTTGACCAGCGCAACCAATACCGGCGGCAGGATGTACCAGGCCAGTACGGTCTCGTAGACCTCGTTCCAGAACGAGTGGCGGAAGCGCCCCTGGATCCGCGAGTTGGTCAGGCTCGAATGCACGAGGTGGGGCAACACATAGGCGACAATCATCAGCGCCGAGGCGTGGAAAATCTGCGCGCCGAAAATCAGGTAGGCCAGTGGCGCGGTGAGGAACACCAACCGCGGCAAGCCATAGAAGAAGTGCAGCATGGCGTTGGCGTAGCAGATGCGCTGGCCCCACTTCAGGCCTTTGCCCAGCAGCGGATTGTCGGTGCGGAAAATCTGCGCCATGCCCCGCGCCCAACGGATGCGCTGGTTGATGTGGCGTGACAGGCTTTCGGTGGCCAGGCCCGCGGCTTGCGGGATCGCCAGGTAAGCGGTGTTGTAGCCCAGGCGGTTGAGCTTGAGCGCGGTGTGGGCGTCTTCGGTGACGGTCTCGACGGCCACGCCGCCGATTTCCAGCAAGGGCTTGCGGCGGATCACCGCACACGAGCCGCAGAAGAACGTCGCGTTCCACAGGTCGTTGCCGTCCTGCACCAGGCCGTAGAACAACTCGCCCTCGTTGGGCACGGCGCGGAAGGTGTCGAGGTTCTTTTCAAACGGGTCGGGTGAAAAGAAGAAGTGCGGCGTTTGCAGCATCGCCAGCTTGGGGTCCTTGAGGAACCAGCCGAGGCTGACTTGCAGGAAGGAACGGGTCGGCACGTGGTCGGCGTCGAACAGCGCGATGTACTCGCCGTCGGTGACCTTCAACGCTTCATTGAGGTTGCCGGCCTTGGCGTGGAAATTGTTGTCGCGGCGGATGTAGTTCACGCCGATCTTGCGGCAGAAATCGCGGAAGTCGTCGCGACGGCCATCGTCGAGCACGTGGACGCGCAACTTGTCCTTGGGCCAGTCCATCGCCTGGGCGGCGAAGATGGTCAGTTTGACGATGCTCAACGCCTCGTTGTAGGTCGGGATGAACACGTCGACCGTGGGCCACTCCGACGGTTCGGTCTTGAGCCACACCGGCTCGCGGCGCAGCGGCCAGGCGGTTTGCACGTAGCCGAAGATCAGCACCACCAGCGCGTACAGCTCGGCGAGCACCAGGCCGTAGCCGAACAGCATGTCGAGCCAGGTTTCAAAACCCAGGGTGGAAGTCAGCCGCCAGTACATGTAGCGCAGCGACGCCACCAGCGACAACACCACCAGCGCGAGGATCGCCATGCGCCCGGGAATCTTGCGCAGCACCAGCACCGCGAGGAAGCACACGGCGGCAAACAGGCATTGGCTATAGAGGTCCAGCGGGGCGCTGACAATGCTCACCAACAGCAAGGTGCCGACCACACAACTGATCACCACCAGCACTTTGCGCAGCGTATCGGGCCAGCGATTGAAGCGCGAAATCGCGGCGTCCAGCCGCTGCTCGGCGCGCCCCGGAGTGTGGGGCGTAGAGGACGTAGTGTCGGTCATGGAAGGTCCGAATCGATTCGTTCGAGCAGCGTGCGGCACAGGGCGTGAATGTCCTGGCAGCCGAGACTGTTGACGGTAGGGTCGAGGGGATCGCGGCCGCAGGCCTGGGCTTCACTGAACACCGGGTCACGGTGGACCGTGCCGAGCAGTGCGTCGCCGAGGCGGGCCTTGAACACTTCGGCCATGTCCAGGCTGAAGCGGTGGGCGCCGTCGAGTTGGTTGATCACGTAGTAACGCTGTGGTGGTTTTTCGCACTCAAGGTACGGCGCCAGCACACTGTCCATCTGGGCCAGGGTGCTGAATGAGGAAACATCCGCCTGCACCGCCACCAACACCACGTCTGCCAGGGCCATGGCCTGGTGCAGGTACACCGTGTTGCCGGCGGGCACGTCGATCACCAACGTGTCCTGGCCATTCAACTGCAAACCGGCCAGGTGCCGGGGCAGCCATTGGGCGTCTTCGCCGAGCCAGCGATTGAGGTTTTTTTGCTGGTCGTTGTTGGTCTCACCGAAGGCCATCAGGCGGCAACCGGCAAAGCCACGCTCAGCCAAGCCTTCCCAGGACTCATTGCTCAAGCTCGTCGCGCCGATGCCGGGCAAATTCAGGCCCAGGCACAAATGATGACGCAGGGCATTTTGCGGGTCCAGGTCCAGCGCCACGGCCGGGTGGCCTTGACGCTGCAAGCCGCTGGCAATGGCCGCGGTCAGCGTGCTGCGACCGACACCGCCCTTGAGCGAGACCACCACGATCACCTTGGGTGACGATTGATCCGAGTACACCTCACCGGTCGGCCCTTCGACCACTTCGGGAGGTTGCAGGTGATCGGCTTCGCCCTGGGTCAGCTCTTCGAGCAAGCGCAGCAATGGCGCCGACGGCGGCTCATCCAGTGCGACGGCGCAAGCGGTTTGGGCCGGGATGGGCACGGCGTCGAAACGCTCGACCACCACGTCATCCTCAAGATAATCATGGACGGCGTACATCTCCCGGTAGCCATTTGGATTGGCGCCCAGCTTATTGAATAGTTTTGAAATATCGTCTGCGCGACTCACCCACGGCCCTCCCCGGTTATTACGCTTTAAAGGCGTTAAAAAGGTCAGCCCGTTGAGCTGACCTTGGTTTTTCTAGTTATGTGTTGGCTGGCGGCATTCTGTGATATCAGATTGATGGTGTCAGTATTTTGATGCTTTTTGATGAATTCTTTCCGACGAGCGGCTTAGTGCCGTATTTTTGACTTATTTGGCGAATTTTTATCAATTTCTTTCAGATCAGAAGCTTGCGGATGCTTCTAACAGTTTTTCTGGCCGCCTGGTCAGGAAAAATTGCTTAGCTGACGAATCAAATTACAACTTAGTCATTAACCGCCAACGTTCCGTAAACCGGGTTAAACGATTCCGCTATTTATATGACGTTTAATATTTCGAAACAGAATACGGTAAGACTCGCCTTATTCAAGGGAAAAACGATGACCGTTATGTCGAAAACATCTAAGAGAAAGACCCTGAGGCACTAATACCTCTAATGGATATGTTTCTGTATCAAGTTGTATGCAATCCCCTTCTCAACACATGCCGAGGCAAAACGCCGGGGTGCATGACACAGGCCGGATACCTCCCGGGCGCTCAATAGGCTCCAACGCAACACACACCCTATTGAACCTCAGAGGACACCACCATGAACCGCAACACCCTCATCGCCAGCAGCCTGTTTGCCTTGCTCAACGTTGCCGTCTTTTCGGCCCATGTCCAGGCCAGCCCCAAGCTGGATGTACAGCAAGTACTGTCGACAGTGGACGATGGAGGCGCGGCGTGTGGCGTGGTGAATGCGCGGATGACCTACCTGGATTCCCACGGGCAGAAGCGGGTGTTTGAGTACAAGAAATTTGCCGATTCATGCAACGAAGGCAGCTAAAAAGCTGAACGACAAAACCTGTGGCGAGGGAGCTTGCTCCCGCTGGAGTGCGCAGCGCTCCCACTGTTTTGGGCCTGCTGCGCAGCCCAGCGGGAGCAAGCTCCCTCGCCACAAAATTTCATCTGAAGCTAAATCGCGTTAACCACGAATACGGTGCTCGGTGAACTCATAATCCTCCTGGCAATCGCCAGTCGGGTCCGTCGCCACACCAGCCGTTCTCGGTTTGAATCGGCTGGGTTTGCTGCGCATCGCGGAAAAACGTGATGGTGAGGCGGCCGTCGGGCTTGAGGTTGTTGTTCGAGGACAGGAACTGGCACTTGCCGCTTTCTGCACGCAGGCCTTTCCAGTGATCCAGCGCATGGGATTGGCGGGGCTGGGGTGGCTGAAACGAGGCCGCGCAGAGAAAACCCGGCCGGTTGCAAAAATAGTCAGAATTCAGGGGTTTACAGATGCCTGCCAATCGCTATAATCGTCGCCCTAACACGCCGGTATAGCTCAGTTGGTAGAGCAACTGACTTGTAATCAGTAGGTCCCGGGTTCGACTCCTGGTGCCGGCACCATACAAAACGAAGCCCTCGCAGAAATGCGGGGGCTTTGTTGTTTCTGGATTGCTCTTACCACAGATCCTGATCTGGCAGCCTCTCTACTTTCCGCTGATCACCTACCTGCTCCCACGCCCCTCTGCAAACCTTTCGAAAGCCCTCACTCCTGTAACCACGCTCGCATCGATCCTTGTATGCGAAATTTTGGGTTGAGGCGGAACAGTGCAGAGCGATAAATAAATCCGTCCCCTTTACGTGTGACAAGCAGGCGTTTTGCCCTCTATTCCCGATTCATCTAGCTTGCAGCTCACGTGGCATACGAATATTCTTAGCCCGTCGCTGCTCATCAGCGGCCGGGCCTGGAAACCCGTAGCTTAAGGACGTTACAGCATCGTCAAACAATCAGCAGGCGCTTCTTTTCGCCCGTTGTTTGTGCTTTTTGGCGGCTGTGCGTGGGAGGCCTCGTGCCTGCCGGGTTCCTTTTGCTCCGGTTTCCAGCCCGCGTACAGCTGCCACCTTTCGCCTGGAAACGTTTGGGGCAGCTCTTTTTGTTCACGCAAGAGGAGTCAGCTATGCCGTACGCATCATCGTTTGTTTCCGTCCCAACCTCAGTGATCACCCGCCGCGATTTGCTTACGGGAGGTCAGCAATGAGCGACCCACACTCAGTAACCACCCTCGGCGTGGTCACCTTCGCGGACTGCGGAGAGAACAAACACGACATGAAAGTATTGCGAGTCAATGCAGGGGTGCCGCTGCGAGAAGCGCTGGAACACGCCGCCCATTTGCTCTACTACGCCAAAGTGCTTTCGCTCGAAGCCGCCATGGATAAAGACGGCGAACACTACGCCTTCGCCTCGCATTACCTGGGCGAAATGGGCAAGGCGATCATCGACGATTTAGGCCAGGCCTTGTTGCCCGATGGACCTGACCCGCTATAGATTGGTCTGACCAGCGTACGATAACCTATTTCGCGCGCTGGCCCTCCCCCGCCACGACATCACCTCCCTAGGCCTACCGTGCGAGTTCGTCTTCGTCACAGACGAGCAAAGCCATTCAGACAGCGCATGCTGCACTGTAGAATGGCTCTGTTACTTCTTCCAATACTATTGATATCTCCTCCAGTAGTAATAACGTATCAGCTCCTGAAGTATTTACCGATATCACTAGTTTGACTTACCATTATTGAATAGTCGATTAATGAATTACTTCCCGCAACTTGCTCATCGGAACAATAAGCATTGAATGAAAGGTCACAATTTGACCTGAGAAACCTTGCCACTTCTTGGAACAAGCCTGGATCTTCTGTTTTCATGCGTTGCAAGTCCAGATCAAAAGTATCATGCTTAGTGAAGTCCAATCGCCCATACGGGTCAACTGGAAAATACTTCGCGACGACGTCTGGAGCTACAGAGTAAAAGCGCTGCTGCAGCAAGTCGGTTCTTGTTTTTGATAGAATATACGGATACTCTTTGTTAGGATCTGGCATTTTAAACTCCTTAACTCTCTATTATTTAACAAAGTCCGAAAGTCATATTCCTCCTTTCGTCCCACACAGAAACTCTATATACAAGTCATCTCTTTCACACCTGTGAGAAATGACAGTTTTTTATATTTTCTTGCTATTTGAATAATCGCCATCGGACATATCTTTTTAAATTGAATCAACGCCAATCAATTTTGCAATCGCTCCTTAAACACTCATTCATCTGCAAAAATAGATGCCGAATTGGCAAAATTTCATTATTTGTATATACGCGATCAATCTTCTCAATATCCCCAAACCCCGCCGCATTCTCCGGCATGCACCCCGCGAGCGCCGGGTTCATCCGCCAGGCTGCAATCACGTCATTGCGCGTGATGTTCTTCACCCGCTCAAATTCATCCTTGGTCGCAATATCTCCCACCGGAATGATCTGAATCGCCTTGTCACCGCCCCCCGGGATGTTGACGAACAACGACCGAAAATTTCCCACACCCTTACTCGCCCCGATCTGGCTTTGCATCCGCTCTTCATCCTCCTCCGAGAGGTTCGGGTCGTTCGTGTAGAAGATGAACCCGGCATGGGCGCCGTTGTTGTAATACCGGCGCCGGAATAACGTCGCGGACTCGTTGAGCAACAGCGCGTGCATGCCGCCCAGGTAGTCGGGCACACCGTAGATGTTCTGTTCCACGTCGTAATCCATGACGTGTTCCACTTGGTCCTCCTCGAAGTGCAGGTGCTTGCCGCCGGGCAGCAGCATTACAAACCCACCGCCAACCTTTCTGCGCATGTTCAGCGCCGGCAGATGCTCCAGCTCCAGCACCTGGCCCAGGACGTTGGCCTTGCGCTGAAAATACCCCTCGCCAAATACCATAAAATCCAGCGCCGCCCGGCCCATGGTCTGCGCACTGCACCCCGCCGACGGTATAAAGTCACGCAGCAGCAGATTGCGTTTGAAGCGTGGAATGGTGCCGTGATGGGCGTTGGCACGCAGCATCTTGGCCAGCCCGGTTCGGGACACGGGCGGTGTGTAGATCTGCCCGTCGTCGCTGGCGAACACGCCCAGGTACTCGCTCATGTTGCCGTTCAGCACCGACTCGGGCGCGCCGAAGCTGAATGCCTGTACTTTGCGCCGCATGGGGCTTCCCGGAGCTGCTGCCGGGCTGTGTGGCTTGGGATCGTTCATGGCTGCCTTCGAGGGTGGACCAGCGGCTGCGCCGCTTCTTGTGGACGTTGAGGGGTTCGTGGGCCAGCGCGTGCATCACCGCCCAGGCGATGTCGTCATGGCCGGTGGCGTCGGTGCGCGATGCGCTGTAGGTGATCTGGCCGCTGGTGGTCGCGCCGCGCTTGATGGTCAGGAAGGCGGCGGCGATGTCATTCCAGCCGGCGTCCCATTCGATGCGGCAACCCTGGATCGTGTCTTGCGCCTTGAGCACCAGCGTATTTTTGGTTTCAAGGCTGTAGTGAATTGGCGTGGCCCGCGGGAAGAAGTCGCGCACCAGGTCGAACACACCGTACCCCACACCGGTGATATCGATCCCAATGTATTGCACGTTGAAGCGCTCGCACAGTTTCTTGACCTGGGCCGCCTGGAAGGTGAACGAGTGCCCGCGCCAGGAGTGCTTTTCCAGGATCCTGAACTTTCCGCCTTGCTCCAGCGGCGGGGCCACCACCACACAGGTGGCGTCGTCGCGGGTGCGGCTGGGGTCGTAGCCGATCCACACCGGGGAGTTGTCCCGATGTGGACACCGAAACGCTGCTGGCCAATGCAGCAGAAACCCTCTCGTCGGCTAACGAAATGGTTTCGAACCTGGCATTTGAGCTGGAAGGATCACAAAGGGCAGTGGCATTGGGAATTCAGCAATTGATCGAGTTGAGTTCACTGCTGGCAGATCGGGCATTGGAGCAGGTTGCCCCTACAACAGTCGGTTGACCGCATTACACGCCACCCAAAAAACGCCCCGAACCATCACGGTCCGGGGCGTTTTTTATTCAGCCGCGTCGCTTAGTGCCCAGCACTCTGCCCACCGTCCACATGCAGAATTTCCCCGGTCACAAACCCAGCCGATTCCAGGTACACAATCGCCTGCGCAATATCCCGTGCTTCACCCATATGCCCCACCGGATGCAGGCTGCCCAACGCCGCATGCGTCTCTTCACCGTGCATCGGCGTCTTGATAATCCCTGGGCTCACCGCGTTCACGCGAATGCCGCGCTTGGCGTATTCAATCGCCAGCGATTTGGTCGCCGAGTTCAGCCCCCCTTTGGTCAGCGATGCCAGCACCGACGGCACGCCATCAATCGCGTGGTCCACCAAACTGGTGGTGATGTTGACGATGTGCCCGGCGCCCTGTTTCAGCATCTCGGTAATCGCCAGTTGGGTGATGTAGAAGAACCCGTTCAGGTTCACCGCCAACACGTTTACGTAGTCTTCGTGGGTGTAGCTGGTGAACGGTTTGGCAACGAAGATCCCGGCGTTGTTGATCAGGCTGTCGATGCGGCCAAAACGCGCTACGCCTTCGCGGATGACGCGCTCGGCGGTGGCCGGGTCGGCGATGTCGCCGGCCACGGTGAGGATGTCCGGATCCGTCGACGGTTTGATCGACCGGGAGGTGGCAACCACGCGGTAATCCAGCTCGCGGTAAGCCTTCACTGCAGCAGCGCCCAGGCCTTGGGATGCACCGGTGATCACAACGACTTTTTTCGAATTGCTCATGATGAAACCTCTATAGGGAAAATGGGATGGTTCAAGCAGCCGCGGCGGACATTTCCCGCAGCATCTGTTCGTAGTAACTGACTGATTGCGACCCGGAGACCAGCTGGCGGCCATTGAGGACCATGGCCGGTACGGAGTTGATGCCGTGCTCGCGGTAGAACGCTTCCAGCTCGCGCACTTCATTGGCGTAGGCGGTAGAGCCCAGCACCCGTCGTGCGCCTTCAATATCCAGCCCGGCTTCGGCGGCCAGACCCGCCAGGGTTTCGTGATCGCTGACGTTCTGGCCATCGCTGAAATACCCGCGCAACAGCGCCTTTTTCAGCTCGAGCTGGCGCCCTTGCTGCAACGCCCAAAACAGCAACCGATGGGCGTCGAAGGTGTTGTAGAAGTGGCTGCGCTTTTCCAGGTCGAAGGTGAAGCCGATGGCCGCACCCCGCTCCATCAACATCCTTTTGCCGCTGGCAACTTCTTCAGCGCTGCGCCCGTATTTGCGCATCATGTGGGCAACGGCGTTTTCGCCTTCGGCCGGCATGTCGGGGTTGAGTTCGAAGGGTTTGAAGGTCAGTTCAACCTTCACTTCGCCCGCCAGGTTGTCGATGGCTTGCTCCAGGGCGGTGGCGCCGAGGGCGCACCACGGGCACACCACGTCGGAGATGAAGTCGATGGTGACAGGCGTGCTCATGACGGGTTTTCCGCGAGCTGTTTGCGGTACTGGGTGGTGGTGATGCCGGCGTAGCCCCAGTTATCGGTGTCGACTTCTTCGATGACGATGTGGGTCAGGTCGGGGCGTTTATTGAGGACGCGTTCGAGGGTTTCGGTGATCTCGGCAATGACCTGGGCTTTCTGCTCCGAGGTAACGCCGTCGCGGGTGATACGTACGCTGACAAATGGCATGACAAGGCTCCAGTGACTTGCCCATCGACATGGTGGGCAGGCAGTGAGGCCAATTTAAGAGGTTGCCTGAGGTGGATAAAGGTGGGGCGGAGTACTTCATTAGTGATGCTATGTAATCAATCGAGACGTCCGGCGCTGCGTTTTTTTACTGCTCCCTGGAATAACCGCCCTCCCCGCGCGTCTTGCCTACATGCTTAAGGCAGGCTGCAAACGCCTTGAGTGCTGGCCGATAACCCCTCACTTACGGACGTGCCCCACATGCTTAAATCCACAGTCAAAACCCTGTTGCTGCCTACACTGATGGCCGCCGCGATACTCACCGGCCACGCCTATGCAGCCACCCCGGCGCTATCGGACACCACCGTGGTGCTGGTGCACGGCGCCTTTGCCGATGGCTCCAGCTGGAACAAGGTGATTCCGTTGTTGCAGGCCAAAGGCTTGAAGGTGGTGGCGGTGCAAAACCCGCTGACGTCCCTGGCCGATGATGTGGCCGCCGCCCAGCGGGTGATTGATGCCCAGAGTGGGCGAGTGGTTCTGGTGGGCCATTCGTGGGCCGGCAGTGTGATCACACAGGGCGGCACCAGCGACAAGGTCAAGGCACTGGTTTATGTGGCCGCGTTCGCGCCGTCCGAGGGCCAGAGTTCTGCCGAGTCCGAGAAAGGCTACCCAACCCCGCCGGGTATCGAGACCATCAGTGCCGACGCTTCCGGCTACCTGTATTTGCCCGCCGCGTCCGTGGCGAAAAACTTCGCCCAGGACTTGCCTGCCGACCAGGCCAACCTGATTGCCGTGACCCAGGGGCCGATTCTGGGCAAGGCGTTCGACGATAAAATCACGGTCGCCGCCTGGAAAACCAAACCCAACTATTACATCGTCGCCGCCAAGGACCGCATGATCGACCCGGGCCTGGAGCAGGCCTACGCGAAGAAAATCAATGCCACCACCACCGTGGTGCAAGCCAGCCATGTGCCGATGCTGTCGCAGCCGCAAAAGGTCGCAGATGTGATCATCGCAGCCGCCAGCAAGCGCTGATCGCAGGCATAAAAAAACCCCGAACCAGTCGGGGTTTTTTATCGCCTTGAATCAGGCGCGACGCCGAATCAATTAGAAAACGTTGATTGGGTAGTCGGCAAACAGGCGGATCTCGTTACCACCCACGTTGTAGTTGCTGGCGTTGTTGGAAACGCGCAACCACGACGCACGGGCACGCAGGCTCAGGTCTTTTGCCGGGCCGCTCTGTACTACGTATTTGAACTGGTTGAAGATTTCACGCTCGGTGCCACTGCCGCGGTTGGAACCGTCGTCAATGTTGGTGCCGCGCACGTAGGCGATGTTGTAGGTCAGGCCAGGCACGCCGAAGGCGCTGAAGTCCAGGCCGTAGCCTGCTTGCCAGGAGCGCTCGTCCTTGCCGTTGAAGTCAGACCAGTAGGAGTTGGCCAGCAGGATGGTGTTGCCACCGTCGCCGATGCCGCCTGCGTTGCGGTAGCCGCCGTACAGGTAACCGGTGTCACCGGTGCTGCGCTGGTGAGCCACGGTGAAGCTGTGCGGGCCAACGGCCCACGTGGCGCCCAGGCTCCAGATTTTGTTGTCGCGAGCGTCGGCGTCACCTTGGTTTTCCAGGGCGAAGCTACGGTCGAGCTTGGTCTTGTAGCCGTTGAAGTCGAAGGTCAACGATTGCTTCTCTGGCAGGGCCAGCACGTAGTTGACGTTGACGTATTGCTTCTTCAGCACGTCCTGCATGTTGGAAGCGTAGAGCGCTGCCGACAGGCTTTCGGTGAATTTGTAGCTACCGCCGATGTAGTCGATGCTTTTCAGCGCGCCACTGTCGGAACCCTCGGCGCTCTTGCGAGCTTCCTTGGTGAAGTGACCAGCGTCCAGTTGCAGGCCGGCGATTTCTTTGGAGACGATCGAGGTACCGGTATAGGTTTCGGACAACAGGCGGGAGTTGTCGTATTCCAGGACCGGCACGGCTGGCATCTGATCACCGTACTTGATCACGGTGTTGGAGATGCGTGCCTTGACGGCAGCGCCGCCCTTGGCCAGGTCGTTGGCCGCTTCGCCGCTGTCGCCTTGCTTGAAGAAGTCGATACCGCCAGCGCCGCTGCGACCTTTACCACCATCCAGGCGAATGGCGTATTGGCCGATCACGTCCACACCCACACCAACGGTGCCTTGGGTGAAGCCGGATTCGAACTTGCCGATGAAGCCCTGGCCCCATTCGGCTTTGTCTTGCTTGCCGTTTTTGTAGTCGCGGCTGATGTACGCGTTGCGTGCCGCGATGTTCAGGTGGCTGTCTTCAACAAAACCCTTCGATTGGGATTGGTCGTCAGCCATTGCTTGCGTAGCGCTCAAAATCCCCAGAGCGATCAGCCCCATCCGTTGCTTCAACATTTTCTTATATTCCTTATTACTGGTTGAGTACGCGCTGTGACACCAGGCTCCGTGTTGCTTTTCTGGTGTCGACTTTCCCAGATAAAAAAAGGCCCGCGGACGACGTGAAATGCCGCGGGCCTTTTTTTATTGGGGAAGTCATGGCGGTTAGCCACAGGCGTTGGGGCGAATCCTATCCGCGCCCTTTACTGTGTGTCAATTTCGTGAATCTTCTGTATTTAGGCTAAAAAAGTCTAAGAAACATTAAATAGCCATCATTGCGCAAGGCTCTATCAAGCGCTTCCTGGATCTGCACACCCCTGCAGGCCACACATTGGTGCACTCGATTGGGTGGGTTGAATCGAAATTGCGACTCTTTGTCTCAGCCACTCAACGAAGGCTTCTGGCTTGCCCAACCAGGGGCTGATATCGAGCAATTGCAGTTGCCCATTCTGCTCCAGGGCCAGTGTGGGGAAGCCCTGGCCGCCGACTTTTGCCAGCCATTGGCGGCTGTCATTGATGTGCGCTTGAGTTGCTGCGCCAAGGATTTCACTGAAAGCGGCGGTGAAGGCTTGGGGATCCAAACCGATGGATTCGGCCAGGGTCAGCAGCACGTCCTTATCGGCAATTCGGCGACCTTCGACGTAGTGCGCCGTTTGCAGACGCGCCAGCAGTTCCAGGCCTCGACCGGCGATTTTTTCTGCGGCCAGCACGGCGCTGGTCGGCGGGGCTGAATCGAACACCGCACCGTGGTCCCGCAACAAACCTTCGAAATACGCCTCGCCAAACGGTTGCCCGGTGTACTCGGCGATGCGCCGATCATGGGGCATTACGTAGTCACGCAACTGCGGCGATACGGATTGGCGATTCGCGCCGGTCATCATGCCGCCGCCGTGCAACTGGATTGATAACACGCTCCGGGCGGCGCTCAGCAGCGGCTCGGCGCCGTAACACCAGCCGCACAGCGGGTCGTAAATGTAGTGAAGTGTGGCTGCCGACATGGCGGGCTCCGATGGATGTTGATGACCGGCAGATTAGTCTTACGCACAATTGGGAAAAACCCCGGATCGGCTTTCAGACTGTTTCGAGAATCGGTCGAATACCCTTGAAAAACATACGCCGTAACATTTTTCAGAAAGGTCCGCCCAGGAATAGATAACCTGCGCAAATAGTAAGCATTATCATTAACGCGCTTTTATCCTGCCAACCTTTTTGGATACACACCCCAATGCCTGCCCTTCGCCTGACGCCCATGACCCTTGGGCTCTCTGTCCTGCTGTCTGCCGGATTTACCTGCGCTGCCACTGTCCTGCCGGAAACCTCCGTGAGCGCCGAAGCTGACGAGGACGACCCGCGCGTCAAGGAAACCAGCACCGCCACCCGCACCGCCACACCCGTGCGTTATGTGCCCCAGGCCATCGACTCGGTAAAAACCGACAGCCTGCGTTCCTACGGCACCAATGACCTGGGCCAGGCCTTGAGCGGTATACCCAACGTCAGCAGCGGCGCCGACACACGGTTCGACAGCCTGCGCATCCGCGGCTTCGACGCCAGCAACGACTTCTACCTGGACGGTGTTCGCGACGACAGCCAATACGTGCGCGACCTGCACAACATCGAACGCATCGAAGTACTCAAGGGCCCGGCAGCCGTGTTGTACGGCCGCGGCGGCCAGGGCGGCATCGTCAACCGTGTGAGCAAGCTGCCCCAGGCCGGTCGCGCCTCCAGCATCGAGGCCCAGGGCGGCAGCAATGATTTGCGCAGCCTGTACGCCGACCTCAGCACCGACCCCACCGACACCATCAGCCTGCGCCTGAACATGGGCAACCAGGACAACAACAGTTTCCGCGACGGCGTCAGCGGCAATCGCCAACTGTTTGCGCCGTCCATGAGCTGGCAACTGAGCCCCGACCTGAACTGGCTGGTGCAGTACGAATACAGCCGCTACAACCGCACGCCGGACCGAGGCATTCCCGGGGTCAATGGGCGGCCGGCGGATGTCAGCCGCGGCACCACTTATGGTGACAAGCGCGATTACATCGACGACACGTCCCAATCCCTGCGTTCGCGGCTTGCCTATGAGCTGAACGACAGTTGGCAACTGCGCCATACGTTGGGCGTGTTCACCCTGGACAGCGACTTCGATAACACTTACGCCGTCAGCTACGACCCAAAAACCGGCAAGGTCGGGCGCCAGCGCTGGCAGCAGGACTTGACCACCCGCAACATCCTCAACAACGTCGAACTGGAAGGCGGCTTCACCACCTTCGGCCTGGAGCATCGCTTGCTCACCGGAGTGGAATTGGGCAACCAGCGCCGTGACCCGAAACTCTATCGAGCGCCGCTCGCCGCTGTGCCGAGCGTGGATGTGTACAACCCCAACCCGGACCTGCGCCACTACGGTCGCCTGCCGGCATTCAGCAGCAGTCACACCGAAGCGCAAAGCCAGGGCGTGTATGTGCAGGACCAACTGCGCCTGAACGATCAATGGCAACTGCTCGCCGGTTTGCGCTATGACCGCTTTGATGTGGAGTCCACCAACAAACTGACCAACGCCTCGGAACAGGTCGTGAGCCACAGCACCAGCCCGCGCGTGGGCCTGGTCTGGACGCCGCTGGAACACCATTCGTTCTATGCCTCGTGGAGCAAGACGTTCTCGCCGACCGGCGGCGGCCTGATCGGCATCACGCCCAATGCCACGGGCAACGCCAACGACCTGAGCCCGGAGCTGACCAAACAGAAGGAAATCGGGGTCAAGAGCGACTGGCTCGACGACCGCCTGAGCACCACCCTGGCGGTGTATGAACTGGAGCTCTACAACCGCCGCACCCGCGACCCTCTGGACCCGACCATCACCCTGCTCAGCGGCGAGCAGCGTTCCCGTGGCGTGGAGTTGACCGCTACCGGCAAGATCGTCGGCAACTGGTACGTGCGCGGTGGCGTCGGCCTGCAGGACGCCACGGTGGTGAAAGACAACAATGGCTTTGAAGGCAAGCGCATCAGCGACGTGGCCAAGCGCAACGCGAGCCTGTTCGTCACCTGGAAACCGGGGATGGGCTGGTACGCGGAAACCGGGCTGACGCTGGTGGGTGAGCGCTATGCGGATAACGCCAACACGGTATTGTTGCCGGGCTATGGGCGTTGGGACGCACTGGCGGGGTTCCGCCAGAAGGAATGGGATGTGCGGGCGGCGCTGAACAATATCAGCGACAAGACGTACTACGCGTCAGCGACGAGTGCGGCGCAGATTCAGTTCGGCGACCCGCGCAGTCTGGTGGTGACCGGAACCTATAGCTTTTAAGGTTCATCGGGAGAAATGCAGTCAGTGTGGGAGCTGGCTTGCCTGCGATAGCGGTAGGTCAGGTAGTGAATATTTGGCTGATACACCGCTATCGCAGGCAAGCCAGCTCCCACATTTGATCTCTGTGATCGTTCAGCCTTGCATCAATTCACACAACGCCTGCACCTCGTCCTCGCTGAACAGCCCCGCCGGGTACCGTTCGCTCATCACCCGGCGCGGGTCGGGCGTCCTGATCTGCCGCGAACCGTTTGCCTTCAACCAGAGCGCCAGCGCGTGGATCGCGTCACCGTTCACCCGCAAAGGGTGGAACGTGCGCGTGTACATCAGGTTGATATCGGCATTCATTTCAGCGCTCTCTCCGACGGCATGAGCGGCTAACTTACTCAAGGTTTATGACAGAACCGCTTAGTCATACACCGTGCTGTGTGTCGCAACAGCGATACAAGAGCTATGCCAATGTGCCCGGTTTGTCGGCACTTGCACACAAAAAAGCCCGCGAACCTGACGGGCCGCGGGCTTGCTGTGAGCGCGCAAAACATGGCGCACTCGATTGCCGTTAAACCCGGCACCAGGCTGTTACAAGTGCACTCAGTTTTTGTGCGGCGCCGGCTGCTGTTGGGTCAGGCAGTGGATGTTACCGCCCCCCAGTAACAGTTCGCGGCCAGGCACCATCACCACTTCATGCTGCGGGAACAGGTTCTGCAGAATCTCCTTGGCGCGGCTGTCCAGCGGGTCGTCGAAGCTCGGCGCGATGATGCCACCGTTGACGATAAGGAAGTTGACGTAGGAACCGGCCAACCGCACGGTGGGATTGCGCTCCTGGGTGCCGTCTACCGGGTCCACGCCTGCGCATTCTTCCTCGGTGGCGTACAGCGGCCCCGGGATCGGCATTTTATGCACTGTGAACGAGCGGCCCTGGGCGTCGGTGCTGCTTTGCAGTACGTCCATGGCGGCATGGCAGCGCGCATAGTTCGGGTCTTGCGGGTCGTCGGTCCAGGCCAGCAACACTTCGCCCGGGCGCACGTAGCAGCAGAAGTTATCCACATGCCCGTCGGTTTCGTCGTTGAACAGGCCATCCGGCAACCAGATGATCTTATCCACCGCCAGGTTGGCGCTGAGCACCGCTTCGATTTCCTCACGCTGCAGGTGCGGGTTGCGATTGCGGTTAAGCAGGCATTCTTCGGTGGTGATCAGGGTGCCTTCGCCGTCGACGTGGATCGAACCGCCTTCCAGCACAAACCCTTCGGTGCGATAACGCGGGCTGCGCTCGATCTCGAGGATCTTGCCGCCCACCTGGGAGTCGCGGTTCCACGGCGAGTACAAGCCACCATCAAAACCGCCCCAGGCGTTGAAGTCCCAGTTCACACCACGCACTTCACCGCTGTTGTTGATCACGAAGGTCGGTCCGGTATCGCGGACCCAGGCGTCGTCGCTGGACATTTCCACCAGGCGAATATTCGGCACGTCCAGGCGCGCCCGGGCGTTTTCGTACTGGCCGGCCGAGACCGCCACGGTCACCGGTTCAAAACGTGCGATGGCCTTGGCCACCGCCACATGGGCGGCCTGCGCCGGCTTGCCGCCCAGGCGCCAGTTGTCCGGGCGTTCGGGCCAGATCATCCAGGTCTGGGTCTGTGGCGCCCATTCGGCAGGCATGTAGAAGCCGTCGGCGCGGGGGGTGCTGTGCAAAGTGGTCATGGCGATTCAGGACTCCAGGGAACCGTCGAGGGTTTTAAGCGCACCATACAGGTTCGGACGGCGGTCGCGGAACGAACCCCAGGCGCTGCGAATGTGTTCAAGTTCATCGAGATCGAAGCGGTGCACCAGGATGCCTTCTTCGGTTTCGTTGAGTTCTTCTACTTTCTCGCCGAACTGATTGGCAATGAAGGACGAGCCGTAGAAGGTGATGTCGTAGCCGTCTTGCTCTTCGTTACCGATGCGGTTGCTGGCGATCAGCGGCATCAGGTTGGCGCCGGCATGGCCTTGCTGTACCCGCTGCCAGTGGTCGCGGGACGAAATTGTCTTGTCGTGGGGCTCACTGCCGATGGCGGTCGGGTAGAACAGGATTTCCGCGCCTTGCAGCGCCATGCTGCGGGCGGCTTCCGGGAACCACTGGTCCCAGCAGATGCCCACGCCGATCTTCGCGTAGCGGGTGTTCCACACCTTGAAGCCGGTGTCGCCGGGGTTGAAGTAATACTTTTCATGGTAGCCCGGGCCGTCCGGGATGTGGCTTTTCCGATAAATCCCGAGGTTGGAGCCGTCCGCGTCGATGATCGCAATGCTGTTGAAACGCGCGCGGCCGGCCAGTTCATAGAAACTGATGGGCAACACCACCTGCAGTTCCCGGGCGACCTTCTGGAAGTGCTTGATCGCGACGTTATCTTCAACCGTGGTCGCCAGTTGCAGGTAGTCCGGGTTCGGCTTCTGGCAGAAGTACGGGGCCTCGAACAGCTCCTGGATCAGGATGATCTGCGCGCCCTTGGCGGCGGCCTCACGCACCAGCCTTTCAGCGGTTTCGAGATTGGCATCAAGGTCCCAGGAACAAGCCATCTGGGTCGCGGCAACGGTAACGATACGGCTCATGAATCATCTCCTCGGCGGCGGGCAAGTGGACGCCTTTATAGCGGATAAAAATCGGCTTTTGAAGCTATTAAATATCCGCCCATCGAAAAATGATCAAATTTTACCGATAACAATCGAGTTTATTGTTACAAGCCTTCCTCCAGAACCTTCGCCAGCATGTCGACGAAGAAATCCACACTGTGCCGTGAGGTGACCATCGGCGGCTTGATCTTGAGGATGTTCAGGTAGTCGCCGGTGGGTTGCATGAAGATCCCCAGCTCCCGCAGCCGGTCACACAGCAGCGCGGTCTCTTCGGTGGCCGGTTCCAGGGTCTGTCGATCGCGGACCAATTCCAGCCCCAGGTAAAACCCGGAACCATGCACTGCGCCCACCAATGGATACTGCTCGACCAGCGCCTCCAACCGCGCCTTGAAGTGTCCGCCCACCTCCTGGGCGTTTTCCCACAGCTTTTCTTCCTCCATCACATCCAGCACCGCCATGCCGATCCGGCAACTCACCGGGCTGCCTCCCGATGAGGAGAAGAAGTAACCCTCGGCCTCCAGCGCCTCGGCGATTTCCCGGCGGGTGATCACCGCGCCCAACGGCTGGCCATTGCCCATGCCCTTGGCCATGGTGATGATGTCCGGCACCACGCCCTGCTCTTCAAAGCCCCAGAAGAAATGCCCCATGCGGCCGTAGCCCACCTGCACTTCGTCGGCGATGCACACGCCGCCCTGCTCACGAACCAGCGCGTACACCTGCTGCAAATATCCCGGCGGCAAGGAAATCCCGCCGGCATTGCCATACACCGGCTCGCAAATGAAACCCGCCAGCTGGCGATTCTGCGCGGCGATTTTCGCCAGGTTGTGTTCCACGCTGCGTACGTAGTCGGGGGCGCTGTCCTGCCCGCGAAACTCGCCGCGATAGGTATTCGGCGCGGTCACCGGGTGCACCCAGTCCGGGCGGCTGCTCAAGGCCTGGGGGTTGTCGGCAATCGAAGTCGACACCGCATCCGCCGCCACCGACCAGCCGTGGTACGCCTCCAGCACGCTGAGCATGTCGCGCCCGCCGCTGTAGGCCCAGGCCAGGCGAATCGCCAGGTCGTTGGCCTCGGTACCGCTGTTGACCAGGAACACCCGGTCCATGGAGTCCGGCGCCAGCGCCAGCAAACGCTCGGAGAATTCGGCAATCGCCGCATAGTGGAAGCGCGAGTTGGTGTTGAGCAGCGACCATTGCCGCGCCGCCACCTCGGCCATGCGCGGGTGACCGTGGCCGAGGACGGCGACGTTGTTGAGCATGTCGAGGTAGGAACGGCCCTGCATGTCGATCAAATGGTTGCGCCAGCCGCGCTCGATGCGCGGCGGGTCGACGTAATAGTGCTTCTGCGAGCGGGCGAAGCTGGCGTCCCGGCGCGCCAGCAGGGCTTCGGGGTCCAGCTCCGGCTCGGCGTCGCAGGCCAGTCCCAGCAACGTGGCCGGGGATGGGCAGAGCGTTTGCCATGCCGCCGCCCGGGAAGGCGTGCAGAACAGCGGTGGCTCAAGCTCGGCGCGGCACAGTTGTACTGTCAGCGGCGCGACCACGTCGCCGATTACCTGGCCTTTTACCACTGCGGCGCCGTGCTTCAACAAGGCGTTCACGCCCCACAACCGAACACTCAACTGGGCGCTATGCAGGCTCAGCAGGCCGTCGGCGCCATGGCGCAAGGTGCCGGCGAACGGTGCTTCCACCGTGGCGCCCAAGGGCATGTGCAGCTCTACGTGAAGCGCGAAGGTGTCGGGCTCGACGGCACTGTCGGGTTGGGTGCGGGACAGACGGTATTGACCATAACGACTGGCTGCCAGGCCATGGACCACGGCCGCTTGTTCCAGCAATCGGCGATCAATGCCCTCCTGCTCCCAGTTACCGGCCTCGAAATGCGGGCTGAGCACGCCCAGATCGATCAACGCGAATTCACGCCCAACGAGCCCCGGCAACAAAGGCGCGAAGCCTTCACCGACAATCGGCGGCAATTCGGCGCCGACACAGTTCAGGATCGCCGCCTCCATCAATTCAAAGGGCACCGAGGTGGCTACGTGGAAAATTTCCCACTCATGCTCGGCATTCTTCAACAGGTAGGCGTTATCCGGGTCCAGGCGTTGCTGCTGTTCACTGCTCAGCACCAACACCGCGGCCCGCGCGACGATCAGCGGCCATAGCACCTGCAACTCTTCGCGCTGCAACGGCGTGATCCGGTGGCACGCCTGGATCGCCGGCAGGATCGCGAACGGATCTCCCTCGGCATGATGCAGCAGCGCCGCGCAGGTCACCGACAGGTCGGCAATGCGCCAGGTGCGCACCAGGTCGCCAAAATCGATCACCCCCTCAATCTGCCAATGCCGCTGGGCATCGCGCTGCCAGACCACGTTGTCATCGGTGATGTCCATGTGCACGGCTTGCCAGGGCAGGCGGTCGGCCAACGGCCGCAGACGCTGCCCTACCTGCTCCACCACGCGCTCCAGTCCGGCCCGATGCGGGAGGTTTTCGAGGGTCGACAGCAAATGAGTGATCAGCTCAAGGGCATGGCGTGGGTCCCATTGCAGGGTACGTTCCAGGCCCGGATGCTCGAAGTCGGCCAGCGCCTGGTTCATCCGCCCGCAGAGTTCGCCGAAGCCTGCGATCACCTCGCGCCCCAGATGGGGCAGATGGGTCAGCGGCTGGCCGTCGATGTAGTCCAGCAACCGCAGGTGCACGGCTTGCCCGGCGACGGTCTCGGTCAGCAGTTCTTCGCCAGCCAGCGACGAGATCACCTTGGGCACCCGTACATCCGAATGTTCCTGCAGATGCTTGAGGGCTGCGTGCTGGGCCTGCAACTCGACGGCGGCGTAGTCGCCCCGGCAGATTTTCAGCACAAAACGGCCACGCTCGCTGTCGATACGGTAGTTGAGGTCTTGCTGGCTGCCGAGGGACTGCAACGCCCCACCCAGGCCGTAATGCTGCTCAAGTAGCTGCGTCGCAGGCACAGGCCCGACTTGCGGGCAAGGCAGGCTGGCGCGATGAATCAACGTGGCGAGCAACATGTGAAGACCCCTGGTGTTTTTATCAGGCGCCTATATCGCCATTGTTGAAGGGGGTTACGCAACCCCTGCAAATACGGTGTTTCGGCACGCAAATTGCCATCGGGCCTTGCACCGTCTCGCGCCACAACTCAAGCTATGCTCCATTCGCTTAATGTCCGTCTAAGGAAAAGGGCTTCCGACATGCGCATTCTCATCACCGGCGGCGCCGGATTCATCGGTTCCGCTCTGATCCGGCACCTGATTCAACACACCGAGCACGAAGTGCTCAACCTGGACAAACTGACCTACGCAGGCAACCTCGAGTCGCTGACCAGCATCGCCAGCGATAGCCGTTATGAGTTCGTCCAGGCCGACATCATCGACCAGGCCACCGTCAGCGCCATACTGGCGCGCTTTGCGCCCCACGCGATCATGCACCTGGCGGCCGAGTCCCATGTGGACCGTTCCATCGACGGCCCGTCGGATTTTATCCAGACCAATATCGTCGGCACCTACAGCCTGCTGGAGGCCGCACGCGGTTATTGGCAGAAGCTGGAAGAACCGGCCAAGAGTGCCTTCCGCTTCCACCACATCTCCACCGATGAAGTGTATGGCGACCTGCACGGCGTCGATGACCTGTTCACCGAAACCACGCCCTACGCCCCAAGCTCGCCGTACTCGGCCAGCAAGGCCGCGTCCGATCACCTGGTACGCGCCTGGCAGCGCACTTACGGCCTGCCGGTGCTGTTGACCAACTGCTCGAACAACTACGGCCCGTTCCACTTCCCCGAGAAGCTGATCCCGCTGGTGATCCTCAACGCCCTCGCAGGTAAACCATTGCCGGTGTACGGCGACGGCCTGCAAGTGCGCGACTGGCTGTTCGTCGAAGACCACGCCCGCGCGCTGTTCAAAGTGGTGACTGAAGGTGTGGTAGGCGAGACCTACAACATCGGCGGCCATAACGAGCAGAAGAATATCGACGTGGTGCGCAGCATCTGCGGCCTGCTGGAAGAACTGGCACCACAACGCCCGGCGGGCGTGGAGAAATTCACTGACCTGATCACCTTCGTCAAGGATCGCCCGGGCCACGACCAGCGCTACGCGATCGACGCCAGCAAGATCGAACGCGAGCTGGGCTGGGTGCCCGAAGAAACCTTTGAAACCGGCCTGCGCAAAACCGTGCAGTGGTACCTCGATAACCTGGAATGGTGCCGCAGGGTCCAGGACGGCAGTTATCAGGGTGAACGACTGGGCAACACTGACTTTAAGGATCTGATCGCATGATGAAGGGAATCGTATTGGCCGGTGGCTCCGGCACCCGTTTGCACCCCATTACACTGGGTGTTTCCAAGCAACTGCTGCCGGTGTATGACAAGCCGATGATCTACTACCCGATCTCGGTGCTGATGCTGGCCGGGATCAAGGAAATCCTCGTGATCTCCACCCCGGCAGACCTGCCGCAATACCGCAACCTGCTGGGCGATGGCAGCCAGTTTGGCGTGCGTTTTACCTACGCCGAACAACCGTCGCCGGACGGCCTGGCACAAGCGTTCTTGATTGGCGAAGAGTTCATCGGCGATGACCCGGTGTGCCTGATCCTGGGCGACAACATCTTCCACGGCCAGCATTTCGGCGACCAACTGCGCACTGCTGCAGAGCGCCCATCTGGTGCCACGGTGTTCGGTTACTGGGTGAAGGACCCGGAGCGTTTCGGCGTGATCGATTTCGACAGCGAAGGCCGCGCACTTTCCATTGAGGAAAAACCCGCCAAGCCAAAGTCGAGCTACGCGGTGACCGGCCTGTATTTCTACGACAACGACGTGATCAAGATCGCCAAGGCGGTCAAGCCATCGCCGCGCGGCGAATTGGAAATCACCGACGTCAACAACGCCTACCTCCAGCGCGGCGACCTGCACGTGGAACGCTTCGGCCGTGGCTTTGCCTGGCTGGACACCGGCACCCACGACAGCCTGCTGGAAGCCTCGACGTACGTTCAGACCATCGAACACCGCCAAGGCCTGAAAGTGGCGTGCCTGGAAGAAATCGCTTACGAGAACGGCTGGATCGACCGTGATCATTTGCTGGAACGGGCCAAATATTTTGGCAAAACCGGCTATGGTCAGTACTTGTTCACTCTCGCTGGGGAAACTAAATGAATGTAACCGCCACTGAACTGCCCGGTGTATTGATCATCGAGCCGAAGGTTTTTGGCGATGAGCGCGGTTTTTTTTATGAAAGTTTCAACGCCAGGGCTTTTGCCCAGGCGACTGGTTTGCAACAAGAGTTCGTGCAGGACAACCACTCGCGCTCGCAAAAAGGTGTGCTGCGTGGCCTGCACTATCAGGTCGAGCACGCCCAGGGCAAACTGGTGCGTGTAACGGCTGGTGAAGTGCTGGACGTGGCGGTGGATATCCGCCGCAGCTCACCGAACTTCGGCAAATGGGCGAGCGCACGCTTGTCCGCCGAGAATAATCGCCAGCTGTGGATTCCACCGGGATTTGCACATGGTTTTGTGGTACTCAGCGACTACGCCGAGTTCCTCTACAAAACCACGGATTACTACACGCCCTCGGCAGAACGCTGCATTCGCTGGGACGATCCGGACCTCAACATCGACTGGCAACTGACCGGCACGCCAACCTTGTCCGCCAAGGACCAGAACGGTAAAAGCCTGAAAGAAGCCGACCTGTTTCCATGAACAGCCCGTTGAAAATCCTCATCAGCGGCCAACACGGCCAGGTCTCCCGGGAGCTGCAACAGCGCCTCCAGGGCCTGGGCGAGTTGGTCGTGTTGGGCCGCGACCAGCTTGACCTGACCCGTCCCGAGCAGGTCCGCGAGCAAGTGCGCGCCCATCGCCCGGGCCTGATCATCAACGCAGCCGCCCATACGGCCGTCGATCAAGCCGAGAGCGAGCCGGACGTGGCCTTCGCCATCAACGCCACCGCGCCCGGGATTTTTGCCGAGGAAGCCAAGGCACTGGGCATTCCGCTGATTCACTATTCCACCGACTACGTGTTCGACGGCAGCAAGGCCGCGCCCTACAACGAGGGCGACGCAACCAACCCGCTGGGCGTCTATGGCGCCAGCAAGCTGGCGGGCGAACAGGCGATCGCGGCCGTCGGCGGTGAACACCTGATCCTGCGCACCAGCTGGGTCTACTCGACCCACGGCAAGAACTTCCTGCTGACCATGCAACGCCTGCTGCAGGAAAAACCGCAGATGCGCATCGTCGCCGACCAGATCGGCGCGCCGACCTGGGCCGGGACCATCGCCAACAGCACCCGTGCACTGATCGAGCGCTGGCAGGCGGGCCAGGCCGGGGATTGGGGTGTCTATCACCTGACGGCCCAGGGCGAGACCTCGTGGTTCGGCTTTGCCCAGGCCATCGGCGAGCAACTACGGGCCAACGGTCGTGCCTGCGCCGAGCTGGAAGCGATTCCCTCCAGCGCCTATCCAACACCGGCCAGACGCCCGCTGAACTCGCGCCTCGATTGCAGCCGCCTGCAACAGCAATGGCATGTCTCGCAACCGCAGTGGCATGACGCATTGCGCGAGTGTCTTGCCGAGCAGCACTAGGCATAATGCGCCTGTACCCACAGGCGCATGACTCCCATGACTCCACCCCTTCCGCGAAGACCCCGCTGGCGCAGCCTGGCATTGCTGGCGCTATGCCTGGCACCGCTGTTGTGGCCGCTGGAGCACTTGGCCGAGCGTTATTACCGCAACGAACTGGCCGGTCAGAACCGCCAGACGCTGGACCTGTACGTCGCCAACCTGCTGGGCACCCTGCACCGCTACGAAGTGTTGCCGCAAATCCTCGGTGACCTGCCGGCCCTGCGCACCGCCATCGACGCGCCTCACGTCAGCACCAACCTGGTCAATGCCAACCATCTGCTCAAGGACGTTGCCGCGCAGGCCGGGGTGGAAGTGATGTACCTGATGGACACCACCGGCAAGACCCTCGCCGCGTCCAACTGGGACAAGCAGGACAGCTTCGTCGGGCGTAATTTTTCCTTTCGCCCCTACTTCAGCGAAGCCATGGCCGGGCGCCTCGGGCGCTTCTTCGGCCTGGGCACCACCTCGGCCAAACGCGGTTACTTCTTCGCCGCCGCTGTGCGAGATGGTGACAAGATCATCGGCGTGCTGGTGGTGAAGGTCGACCTGGACCACACCGAAAGCCTGTGGGGCAACACCCCCGAACAACTGCTGGTCACCGACCACAACGGCGTGGTGATCCTGACCTCGCGCCCGCAATGGCGCTTCCGTGCCACCCGGCCGCTGACGGATGAAGAACGCCGCGCCATCATCGCCATCCAGCCCTATCCGACCCGCGACCCGCAGCCGCTGAGCCTCAGCCCGACGGCGTGGGTGCGCCAATCCACCGACATCGCCGAAACCGGCTGGAAAGTCGAGATTCTCGCGCCGCGCACCTTGATCAGCCGCCCGGTGCGCACCGTGGTCGCGGTGGGTGGCGCCGCCTTGCTGGTGCTGATGCTGTTGCTCGGCCTGATGATGCAGCGCCGTCGTCACTACCTGGAACGCATCGCCTTCGAAGCCAAGGCCCGTCGCGAACTGGAGATGCGCGTGATCGAGCGGACCAGCGACCTGGAAGGCCTCAACCGGCGCCTGAAACAGGAAGTGCTGGAGCGTGAACATGCCCAGCAGGAACTGGTGCGCGCCCAGGACGACCTGGTGCAGGCCGGCAAGTTGTCGGCGCTGGGCACCATGTCGGCGAGTATCAGCCATGAACTCAACCAGCCGTTGGCGGCGATTCGCAGCTACGCGGAAAACGCCGGGATTTTGCTCGACCATGAGCGCACCGACGACGCCCGTGGCAACCTCAAGCTGATCAGCGAGTTGACCGGGCGCATGGCCTCGATCATCGCCCACTTGCGCGCCTTCGCCCGGCGCGACCGGCATGCGCCGGAAAGCGTGGCCCTGCAACCGGCACTGGACGATGCCCTGGCGCTGCTGGCCAAGCGGCGGCGGGCAATGGAAGTGGAACTGATCCGCGACCTGCCCGAGGCCACCTTGTGGGTGGCCGCCGGCGAAACCCGCCTGCGCCAGGTGCTGGGCAACCTGCTGGCCAACGCTCTGGACGCCCTGACCGAAAAAGGCCCGCCGCGCAAACTCTGGCTGAGTGCCCAAACCACCGAACAGGGCGTCAACCTGTACATTCGCGACAACGGCCCGGGTTTCTGCATGGAAGCCCTGGGCCGCGCCAGCGAGCCCTTCTACACCACCAAGACCCGCACCCAGGGCCTGGGGCTGGGCCTGGCGATCTGCGACACCCTGATGCGCGCCTTTGGCGGTGAACTGTTGTTCGCCAACCACAAGGAAGGCGGCGCACTGTTAACCTTGAAACTGCGCGCCGGAGCACCGGGTGTCAGTCTGCAACCGTCCGAGGACCGCAGTGTATGAGTATCGATAACCAGATTCAGGTGGTGTTGATCGACGATGATCCACACCTGCGTCAGGCCCTCTGCCAGACCCTGGACCTGGCCGGGCTGAAAGTCCTGACCCTCGGCGAAGCCCAGGGCCTGACCGCGCGCCTGTCCCGGGATTGGCCGGGGGTTGTGGTGAGCGACATCCGCATGCCCGGCATGGACGGCCTGGAACTGTTGAAGGAACTCCACGCCCAGGACCCGGAGCTGCCGGTGCTGCTGATCACCGGCCACGGCGACGTGCCACTGGCGGTGCAGGCGATGCGCACCGGCGCCTACGACTTCCTGGAAAAACCCTTCGCCAGCGACGCCCTGCTCGACAGCGTGCGCCGCGCCCTGGCCCTGCGCCGTCTGGTGCTGGACAACCGCAGCCTGCGCCTGGCCCTGAGCGACCGTCAGCAATTGAGTACACGCCTGGTGGGCCACTCCCCGCAAATGCTGCGCCTGCGCGAGCAGATTGGCGCGCTGGCGGCGACCAAGGCTGATGTGCTGATCCTCGGTGAAACCGGTGCCGGCAAGGAAGTGGTAGCGCGTGCGCTGCACGATCTGTCGAACCGCCGCAGCGGCCCGTTTGTGGCGATCAACGCCGGCGCCCTGGCCGAGTCGGTGGTGGAAAGCGAGTTGTTCGGGCATGAGCCCGGGGCCTTTACCGGCGCCCAGAAGCGGCGCATCGGCAAATTCGAATTCGCCAACGGCGGCACGCTGTTTCTCGACGAAATCGAAAGCATGAGCCTGGATGTGCAGGTCAAGCTGCTGCGGCTGTTGCAGGAGCGTGTGGTGGAGCGTCTGGGGGGCAACCAGCTGATCCCGCTGGATATCCGCATCATCGCCGCCACCAAGGAAGACCTGCGCCAGTCCGCCGACCAGGGGCGCTTCCGGGCGGACTTGTATTACCGCCTCAACGTTGCGCCGCTGCGCATTCCACCGCTGCGCGAACGGGGTGAGGATGCGTTGATGCTGTTCCAGCACTTTGCCGACGAAGCCAGCACGCGCCACGGGCTACCGATGAAAGAGCTGCAACCGGGCCAGCGCGCGCTGTTGTTGCGTCACAGCTGGCCGGGCAATGTGCGCGAGCTGCAAAACGCCGCCGAGCGTTTCGCCCTGGGCCTTGAACTGGCGCTGGACAGCACCCCGGACAGCCCTTCGCCGGGCATCCTCACCAGCACGCCCGGCGGCTTGAGCGAACAGGTCGAACAGTTTGAAAAAAGCCTGATCGCCGCCGAACTGGCACGCACCCACAACTCCATGCGCAGCCTCGCCGAGGCATTGGGCGTGCCGCGTAAAACCCTGCACGACAAACTGCGCAAGCACGGGCTGAACTTCGCCGACAGCGGCAACAGTCACGCTGACGACGAATGACCCTTTTCCCCCTGCCACGAGGCCACCATGAGTCGCGATAGCCGTTACCTGGAATCGATCCTTCACCACGACATTCCCCTGACCCGGGAAATGGGCCTCAAGGTTATCGACTGGCAGGACCGGCAGCTGCAACTGCGCTTGCCGCTCGACGCCAACATCAACCACAAGAGCACCATGTTTGGCGGCAGCCTGTATTGCGGCGCCGTGCTGGCAGGTTGGGGCTGGCTGCATTTGCAGTTGCGCGAGGAAGGGATTGAAGACGGGCATATCGTGATTCAGGAAGGGCAGATCAGTTATCCGCTGCCGGTGACCACCGATGCGACGGCGATTTGCCAGGCACCTGATGACAAGGTGTGGAAGCGGTTTTTGGCGACCTATAAACGGTATGGCCGGGCGCGCTTGGCGCTGGAGACATGGATCGTCAACGAGGGCAGTGAAGAGCGGGCCGTGGCCTTTACCGGGCAGTACGTCCTGCACACATAACAAATGTGGGAGCGGGCTTGCTCGCGAAAGCGGTGGATCAGCCAATACATTTGGTGACTGACACACTGCCTTCGCGAGCAAGCCCGCTCCCACATTTTTAATCGGCGCTGTGCTTAAGACCGGGCCAGGGTCAGCAACCGCTCACGCCACTCCGCCTTAGCCGGCAATGCCAGGAAGAACGGGTTCAACAACGACGCCCGCGCCGGGTAACTGAACGGCTGGCCATCCAGCTCCAGCACTTCCCCACCCGCCCCTTCCAGCACCCCTTGCGCGGCCGCCGTGTCCCACTGCGAGGTGGGCGCCAGGCGCGGGTAGCAATCGGCGCTGCCTTCGGCCAACAGGCAGAACTTCAAAGAACTGCCGATATTGGCCAGCTTCAGCTCGCCCAATCCGGCACTCAAGCCAGCGAGCAAGCGATCCTGTTCAGGGCTCGTATGGCGACGACTGGCAACCACGGTAAATGCTTCACCGCTCGCCGGGGTCTGGCGCACCTGGATTTGCTTGGGCGCAGCACCTACATCGGAACGCCAGGCACCCAGCCCAGCCCCCCCGAAGTAGCACCGACCGCTGGTAGGCATCGACACCACACCGAACACCACGCGGCCTTTTTCGATCAGCGCGATGTTGACAGTGAACTCCTCGCTGCCGGAGATGAATTCCTTGGTGCCATCCAGCGGGTCCACCAGCCACCAGCGCTGCCAACCGGCGCGCACGCTCTGGTCAATGTCCGCGTCTTCCTCCGACAGCACCGGAATGCTCGGGTCCAGGGCAGTCAGACCGGCGAGGATCAAGTGATGGGCAGCCAAGTCGGCGGCAGTGACCGGTGAATCATCGGTCTTGGTGGTGACGGCAACATCGGCGCGCCAATACGGCAGGATGACCTCGCCAGCCTGGCGGGCCAGTTCGATCGCGGGGGCAATAAACGGGTGACCCAGGAACAGTTCGCTCATGGCTGGAACGCTCCACGTTGAGTCAACAGGTCGCGTACCAGGTACAGCGCGGCCAACGCGCGGCCCTCGCTGAACTGCTCGTTCTGCGCCAACTGCGAGAGCTCCCGCAGGTTGACCCGGTCGACGCGCATCGGCTCGGGCTCGTCGCCTTCCAGGCGCTCTTCATACAGTTCGGTGGCCAGCACCACCTGAATTTTCTGGCTCATGTAGCCGGGGGACAGCGACAGCTCGGTGATGTGCTCCAACTGGCGGGCGCCGAAACCGGCTTCTTCCTTGAGCTCACGGTCGGCTGCCGCCAACACGTCTTCGCCCGGTTCGATCAGGCCCTTGGGCAGTGACAGTTCATACTCGTCGGTGCCGCCGCAATATTCTTCGATCAGCAACGCATGGTCCGAGTCGATCATCGCCACGATCATCACCGCGCCATATCCGGCCCCCCTGCCCACCAGGCGCTCGTAGGTCCGCTCCACGCCATTGGAAAAGCGCAATTGCACTTCCTCCACGCGGAACAAACGGCTACTGGCGACTATTTCGCGGGCGAGGACGGTGGGTTTCTGGCGCATGAGCGGCTCCTTGGCGTGATCGGGTTACTATACCGTGGCTTTTCCGATTGTCTGTGTCGGATATCTTTTCTTACATGAGTGTTCTTTATGCCTCCATTGCCCTGGCACGCCATCGACACCGTCCTGCTGGACATGGACGGCACCTTGCTCGACCTGCACTTCGACAACCATTTCTGGATGGAGCACCTGCCCCAGCGCTATGCCGAGTTGCATGGTGTGAGCCGGGCCATGGCCGAGATGGAGCTGCAGCCGCTGTTCGAGCGTAACGCCGGACAGTTGCAATGGTATTGCCTGGATTTCTGGAGCGCCGAACTCAAGATCCCGGTGCGCGAGCTCAAGCTGGAAACCGCGCACCTGATTGCCTTGCGCCCGGATGCCGACACCTTCCTGGCGGCGATCAAACAGGCGGGCAAGCGTGTGATCCTGATCACCAATGCCCATCGGGATTCGCTGTCGTTGAAGCTGGAACGCATCGAGTTGGCGCCTTATTTCGAGCGACTGATCAGCTCCCATGACTATGGTTTTGCCAAGGAAAACCCGCAGTTCTGGGACGCCCTGCACGCCGACATCGCCTTCGACCCGGCCCGCAGCCTGTTTATCGACGATACCTTGCCGATCCTGCGCAGCGCCCGGGATTTTGGCGTGGGGCACTTGCTGGCGGTGAAGGAACCGGACAGCCGGAAGGGGCCCAAGGACACGGCGGAGTTTGCAGCGGTTGGGGATTACCGGGACTTGATCGTAGGTTTGTAACAACGCTGAAGGTCCAATGTGGGAGCGGGCTTGCTCGCGAATACGGTGTGTCAGCCACTGAATATATTGACTGATCCACCGCTTTCGCGAGCAAGCCCGCTCCCACATTGGGTCCGCGGATTACTCAGGAATACGCAGCGTCTGCCCTGGGTAGATTTTGTCCGGATGGGACAGCAGCGGCTTGTTGGCTTCGAAGATTTTGTTGTACTGGTTGGCGTTGCCATACACCGCCAGCGAAATAGCGCTCAGGGTGTCGCCCTTTTTCACCACGACAAAGCGGGCCGCCGCGACAGCAGGACCGGAAACAGTGATCTGGTCATCAACACTCGCAACGCCGGCGATGTTGCCCAGCGCCAGCAATATCTTCTCTTTCTCTTCCTGGCTGGCGACTTCACCTGTCACGGTCACCTTGTCACCGTCGACGGTGGTTTGCACATTGGGGTTACCCAAACCAACCTTGGTCACGTGCTCTTTTAACTGCTCGCTCGCGTTGGCATTACCCGGTGTCAACAGGTCAATCAACTTCTCGCCTGCTTCCTTAACAAAGCTTAAAAGACTCATGGTGCGCTCTCCTTGGGATTTAATTTCCAGATGCCAAAGACTAGACCAGTCCTACAGAATTGGGTTCCAGCCTGACCAAAGACCCAAACACGCTAGAATCCCACCGCATTGGAATAAGCCCGGAGCGAAGATGGACATCAAACAGCTGAAATTCCTCATCGCCCTCGACGAAACCCGTCACTTTGGCCAGGCGGCGGCGCGCTGCCACATTACCCAGCCGACCCTGTCGATGCGCCTGCGCAGCCTGGAGGAAGAGCTGCAGTTGCCGCTGGTCAATCGCGGGCAGCGCTTCGAAGGCTTTACCGCCCCCGGCGAACGCGTGCTGGCCTGGGCACGCACGGTGCTGGCGGCCTATGACGGCTTGCAGGCCGAGGCCGCTGCGTGTCGCGGCAACCTGGTAGGCACGTTGCGCCTGGGGGTGGTGCCGTTGTCGAGCTTCGATCCGCTGGCGTTGATGCAGAAGCTGCACAAGGAACACCCCAGCCTGCGCTTTGAGTTGTCCGCGTTAAGCTCCGAGCAAATCCTTGAACAGCTCGCCAGCAACCGCCTGGACCTCGGCGTGTCGTACCTCGAGCGCCTGGACGCCGAGCGTTTCGACTCCCTGGCCCTGGGCGAAACCCGCATGGGCCTGCTGTACGACCAACGGTTCTTCAGCTTCGGCGACAAGCCCCTGAGTTGGGAGGCGCTGATCGAACTGCCCTTGGGCATGCTCACCAGCGGCATGCACTTTCGCCAGTCCATCGACCATAACTTCCACAGCCGTGGCCTCAATCCGCAGCCGCTGTTGCAGACCGATGCCGTCCATCAATTGTTACAAGCGGTGCACGGCGGCCTGTGTTGCGCGGTGATGCCACTGGACGGCGGCCTCGACGCCCTCACCGAGCACCTGCGCCTGCAACCCATTGAAGACGCTCACACTTTGGCTCGCCTGGGGTTGATCATGCGCCGCAGTGCACCCCGTTCGGCCTTGGCGGAAGCGTGTTTTGCGCTGTATCAGAAATCGCTGATCGAGACTTGATCGACGGCATCTATCGGTAGATCAGTACTGACGATTAGACGCGACCCTTTGTCGCGCCTAGTCTTACAGCTGAATACTCCCGGTGGTAATGCCCAATGAACGCCCAGCGCCCAGTCTGCGCGGCGCCCGCCCTCGAAACGCCCGCGCCCGCCGCCAGCCAGAGCTACCAGTTTTGTAATCTCGAACACACCGAATCGGCCTGCACCGCGCTTGCCGAGGAAGTCGCGTTGGCGATTGCCTATAACGACATCAGCCAGGCGGTGATGCTGGTGACGCCGACCGACCTTGAAGACTTTATTGTCGGATTCAGCATTGGTAGCGGCATTATCGAAGACGTTAGCGACATTTATGACCTGAAAATCAGCGGTTCGGGCTCGACCCAATACGCTCAGGTGCAGATTTCCAGCCGCGCGTTCTGGAATATGAAACAGCAGCGCCGGCAACTCGCCGGCACCAGCGGCTGTGGGCTGTGCGGCGTAGAAGCCGTGGAGCAGGCGCTGCCCAACCTCAAGGTGTTGCCCGGCGCGCCGTTGCCGCCTGCCGAATGGCTGGATGGCCTGCGCCAGCGCATCAGCGCGTTCCAACCGCTGGGCCAGTACAGCGGCGCGGTGCATGCGGCGGTGTTCATGAACAACCAGGGCGAATTGCTGCTGGGCCGTGAAGACATCGGCCGGCATAACGCCCTCGACAAGCTGATCGGTGCGCTGATCCGCCAAAAGATTCCGACCGACGGCGGCCTGACGATTGTCACCAGTCGCTGCAGCCTCGAACTGATCCAGAAAGTCCTGCGTGCAGGCATCCAGACCCTGGTCAGCCTGTCGTCGCCCACCGGCCTGGCCCTGCAATGGGCTCGCCGGCACAACCTCAATCTCATCCACCTGCCGCAGAAAAGTGCGCCGCGGGTCTATAGCCCTGCGATGGAGAATCAAGCGTGAGTAATCATCATCAAGCCGACGACAAACCCACCCCGCGCTACAAGCCCTATAAAGGCCCGGCGGGTGGTTGGGGCGCACTGATCAGCGTGGCGCAAGCCTGGCTGACCAGCGACAACGCGCTGAAAAACATCCGCATGATGCTCAAGACCAACCAGAACGGCGGCTTCGACTGCCCGGGCTGCGCCTGGGGCGACTCGCCGGAAAGCGGCATGGTCAAGTTCTGCGAGAACGGCGCCAAGGCGGTCAACTGGGAAGCCACCAAGCGCCGGGTCGACGCGGCATTCTTCGCCAAGCACAGCGTCAGCGCGCTGCTGGAGCAGAGCGACTACTGGCTGGAGTACCAAGGCCGCCTGACCGAGCCGATGAGCTACGACGCCGAAACCGACCGTTACAAACCTATCAGCTGGGAATCGGCTTTCGACTTGATCGGCAAGCACCTCAATGCGCTGCCAAACCCGGACATGGCCGAGTTCTATACCTCGGGCCGGGCCAGCAACGAAGCGGCTTACCTGTATCAACTGTTCGTGCGCGCCTACGGCACCAACAACTTCCCGGACTGCTCGAACATGTGCCACGAAGCCAGCGGCGTCGCCCTGGCGCAAAGCGTGGGCGTGGGCAAAGGCACCGTGACCTTCGATGACTTCGAGCATGCGGATGCGATTTTCGTCTGGGGCCAGAACCCCGGCACCAACCACCCACGCATGCTGGAGCCACTGCGCGAAGCGGTAAAACGCGGCGCCCAGGTGGTGTGCATCAACCCGCTGAAAGAGCGCGGCCTGGAACGCTTCCAGCACCCGCAACACCCGCTGGAAATGCTCACCAACGGCGACAAGCCGACCAACACCGCCTACTTCCGCCCGGCGCTGGGAGGCGACATGGCCATCCTGCGGGGCATGGCCAAGTTCCTGCTGCTGTGGGAGCGCCAGGCCCAGGCCGAAGGCAAGGAGGCCGTGTTCGACCACGACTTCCTCAACGAACACACCGCCAACGTGCTGGATTACCTGGGCAAGATCGACGACACCTCATGGGATGAAATCGTCGAGCAGTCCGGCCTGACCCTGGTGGAGATCGAGCAAGCGGCGCGCATGTACGCCAAAGGCAAGAACGTGATCATGTGCTGGGCGATGGGCATCACCCAGCATCGCCATTCGGTGCCGACCATCCAGGAAATCGCCAACCTGATGCTGCTGCGCGGCAACATCGGCCGCCCGGGTGCGGGCCTGTGCCCGGTTCGCGGCCACAGTAACGTGCAGGGCGACCGCACCATGGGCATCAACGAACGCCCGCCGGTGGCGTTCCTCGATTCCCTGGAGCGTCGTTTCCAGTTCCAGGTGCCGCGCGATAACGGCCACAACGTGGTGGAAGCGATTCACGCCATGCTCGAAGGGCGCTCCAAGGTATTTATCGGCCTGGGCGGCAACTTCGCCCAAGCCACCCCGGACAGCCCACGCACCTTTGAAGCACTGCGCAATTGCGACCTGACCGTACAGATCAGCACCAAGCTCAACCGCAGCCACCTGATGCATGGCAAGGACGCGCTGATCCTGCCGTGCCTGGGCCGTACCGACATCGACATCCAGGCCGAAGGCCCGCAAGCCGTGACCGTTGAAGACTCGTTCAGCATGGTCCACGCCTCCAACGGCCAACTGCAGCCGCTGTCGAAACAGATGAAATCCGAGCCTGCGATTCTAGCGGGCATTGCCGCCGCCACCCTGGGCAGCAAGCCGGTGGACTGGAACTGGCTGGTGGCCGATTACGACCGTATTCGCGACCTGATCGCCGACACCATTCCGGGCTTCAAGGACTTCAACGAGCGCCTGAAAAATCCGGGCGGTTTCTACCTGGGCAACTCGGCTGGCGCCCGTCGCTGGAACACCCCGTCGGGCCGCGCCAACTTCCGCCCGAACATCCTGCCCAAGGACCTGGTGCACGAACGCACCCGCAACACCGGGCAATTGCCGGACCTGATCATGCAGTCGATGCGCTCCCACGATCAGTACAACACCACCATCTATGGCCTGGACGACCGCTATCGTGGGGTCAAGGGCCAGCGGGATGTGTTGTTCGTCAACGAAGCCGACATCATCCGCCTGGGCTTCAAGCCGGGGCAGAAGGCTGACATCGTGTCGATCTGGGACGACGGCCGTGAGCGTCGGGTGAAGGGCTTTACCTTGCTGGCATTTGATATTCCGGCGGGGCAGGCTGCGGCTTATTACCCGGAAGTGAATCCGCTGGTGCCGCTGGAAAGCACGGGGGATGGCAGCCATACGCCAACGTCGAAATTCGTGGCGATTCGGTTGGAAGCAGCGAGTGCGACCGGGTTGATCATGGCGAAGTCGGCCTAAGCGACACCTCATTGTGGCGAGGGAGCAAGCTCCCTCGCCACAGACAGCACCCGAGTTTCTTACGGGCACAAAAAAGGCCGCTTTTGCATAAAAGCGGCCGTTCCGAAGTAACTAAAGACTCGCAAAATTCACTTAAGTTCCCCATACAAAACAGTAACTTAGAGAATTGTATACAACCCATACCACTGGTCGGGTTTCGATTGTCACCGTCTCGATACAACCTCAGGATCGCGCCGTCATCCTCTTGAGGTTCCTCTATGAAGTTCTCCTCGATTCTCTTGTTGTCCCTTGGCCTGGTCAGTGGCGCAGCCATGGCCGGTGGCACCACCGAAGCCGGTGTGGGCGGCGCATTGGGCGGGGTTCTAGGTTCTGTCGTAGGTCAGCAGTTGGGCGGTAATACTGGTTCAGCCATCGGTGCGGCTCTTGGTGGCGCAGGCGGCAGTGCGGTGGGCGCAGACAAGCGCAGCCGCGGTGAAGCAGCCATTGGCGGCGCATTGGGCGCGGCCGGCGGCAACGTGGTGGGTCGCAGTGTCGGCGGCAGCACCGGCAGCCTGATCGGCGCAGCAGCCGGCGGTGGCGCCGGTGGTGCACTGGGCAACTACATGGGCAACAAGAGCGATGACGATGATCGTCGTTACCGTGGGCGCGATAACCGCCGTTATGACCGCGATGACCATCGCGGGCGCGGCCATGCTTATGGGCATCGCAAAAACAAGCATCACTATCGCCACCACCGGTAACACGCGAATCGAAAGAACACAGCGGATTTAATGTGGGAGCGGCGGTGCGACGATTCGACTTGCTCGCGAAGGCGTTGTATCAGCCAATACATCCGGCGACTGATCCACCGCCTTCGCGAGCAAGCCCGCTCCCACATTTGACTTTCATTGTTTCGCAGATCGTATTCAGATCACCAATCGCTGTAACGCCTCGCGCAACATCCCCGGGATCGTCACCGGCTGGTTCGACGCCCGATCCACAAACACATGCACAAACCTCCCCGCAGCACAGGCATCTTCTTCTCCCGCCTTGAACACCGCCAACTCATACAGCACCGAACTGTTGCCCAACTTGCCCACCCGCAGGCCGATCTCGATGCGGTCCGGAAAGGCAATCGAGGCGAAGTAGTCGCACGCCGAACTCACCACAAACCCAACCACTTCGCCGTCATGAATATCCAACCCGCCCTGCTCGATCAGGTAGGTATTCACCGCGGTGTCGAAGAAGCTGTAGTAGGTGACGTTATTCACATGGCCATATACATCGTTGTCGTGCCAGCGCGTGATGATCGGCT
This sequence comes from Pseudomonas sp. F8002, assembly GCF_013385495.1. Lineage (NCBI taxonomy): Bacteria > Pseudomonadati > Pseudomonadota > Gammaproteobacteria > Pseudomonadales > Pseudomonadaceae > Pseudomonas > Pseudomonas sp. F8002. The sequence continues at coordinate 103,839 of NZ_JACAPW010000010.1, forward strand.
GGAAGTGGCGGTAATCGGCGCGTTGTGGCATGGCGTTGGTCATCGGTAAAACCCGGGCAGGAGGAGGCTCTCTTGATACTGGGTTCAAGCACTACCCGCAAGCCTAGGTTGGGCTTTGCTCAATCGTTTGCTGGACGCACGCCATACGCTTGAGCGCTTGATCCGTCTCGGCCGATTGCTGCAGGCACTGGCGATAGGCGGTGATATAGGTCTCGACTGCAGCGCTGGCCTGCTGCGGCGTGACCCGCGCCAGATACTCCACGAACGAACGCCGGCCGATCTGGAAGTGTTGGTAATCCAGCGGAAAATCCCAATAACCACCCCAGGTCAAAAAGCCGTGTTCGGCGAACAGGTCAATCACCTCTTCTGCCCGGCCAGGGCGCGCCGGCTTGCCGGGGCGGGCATCCAGGCGGTTAACGGCAGTCGCGGTACTTGCCCTGGGCTCAACAGTGGCCTGGCCGGTGAATTCACCTCGCGGGTTACGCCCGAACAAAACGAATGGGTTTTGCAGAGGGTTAAGGTCAATTGCGGCGCCATAGGCGTGCAGCGACCACCCCGAAGCGCCACTGACCTGGCGCCCATTAAAACCACTGGTATTGTTGCGGGCCATCGAGACCTTGTCGTTGCCTCGATAGGTTTCCAGCCTGACCGCCTGATGCACCGGGAACCGACGTTGCAGCAACTGCCTGAAGATCTCCTCCACATGGGGTGCGATGGCATCCAGCACCACGAGCTGCCCGTTGTTATGCAGCACTCCGCCAAAGTCCACATAGCTGAACGTCACCCGCGCCAGGCGTGCGCAGGGCAATGGATTGGCGGCGGTGATAGTGTTGCGAAGCTGCATCTGCCGACAGTCATTCACGCTCAACGGGATGACCGAGGCCAGCGTGCCTTGTGCGACCAGCAACCCGGCGAGCAGCAAGACACCGGGGGCAACACCACGAGAAAAACCAAAAGCCATGGGCAATTCCTTTGCAGAAGAAGTGAAGCGTCAAACCTTCTCACCTGCGGGCACGGTCCGGCTGTCGGCGGCGTCTGCCACTGGAAGGGAAAGCGCGACCTACCAGACCGGAAATCAGAGTGCCTCCAACCCTGCCTCCGCCCATGCACGAACCTCTGCATAGGGATACTCCTCCAGTACCGCGAAACCTGGAATCCCTCGTGCCTTCAGCTTGGTAAACAACGGCACGCTGAGACCGCATAAAAACCGTGTCAGCCGCTCCGCGCTTGGCAAGTCGCCGCTGTACTCATGGTGGCTGTGGATAAATTCACCGCAAAGCGCGAGAAAGTTTTTATCCACAAGCGGCGGCAAGCTCGGCGGCGCCGGCAAGTGGGCGACGTTACCGTGGCATACCGAACAATGCCCGCATTGCCGGGGCGCGTTTTCATCGCCGAAATAGTGCGCCAGGCGATAGCCCAGGCACTCCTGTGTCGCGAACAGATCCAGCATGGCGTGAATTCGCGCCACCTCCGTCACCTCATGCTGCTTGAAGCCTGTGTATAACTCCGTGCTCAGCGCCTGTGGATCGAAGTCGGTATTCAGCAGGGCGTAAACCTCGGTCATCTGCCGGCTTTCCATCTCGATCAGGCCTTGTTCCTGAAAGTAATCCAGGGCCTTCACCACCCGGCTGCGCTCGGCCTGGTGCTGTTGATACAGCGCGTCGAAATCCACCGTCGCCCAGGTTTTCGCCCGTTTGCAGACCTGGATAATCGCTGCGACAAACTGCTGCCGCTCGCCGGTAAAACGCGCCAGCAATGCCTCTGGTTCAATCAAATACTTGAAGCGGTATTCGGCATAAAACGCGTAGCGCGGCGCGATCACACCCTTGAGTTCAAGCTGCACGAGCAAGGTCTTCAGCGGTAGTTCACGGATGTTGCTGTGGTCCGACAGTGAGCGGAGCATAAACTCCCACTGCCCATCGGCACGGACCGCCTGTATTTCCTCCAGGACTCGGCGAATACCTTCCTGTTCCGGCGTATCGCCGTACACAAAGTTTTCCAGGATATTCAGGCTGTCGCGGTTGGCCAGAACCAGACACTCAGACGGCTGCCCGTCACGCCCGGCGCGGCCGATTTCCTGGCTGTAGTTCTCGATGGATTTGGGCAGGTCGAAGTGCACCACGTTGCGGATATCGCTTTTGTCGATGCCCATGCCGAAGGCAATGGTGGCGACGATGCAGTTGGACTGACCGCCCATGAATCGCTTCTGAATGGCTTCCCGCTTATCGTGAGCCAGGCCCGCGTGATAAGCCTCGGCCTGGATTCCATTGCGATTCAAATGCTCGGCAATCTGCTCCGCGGTTTTTTGCAGCGTGACGTAGACGATGCTTGGCTGATTGGCTCGCTCCTGCATCCACGTCACCAGCCGTCGTCGCTTGTCCTGGCCACTGACGGGCTCAACCAGCAGGTTGAGGTTGGAGCGGTAGAACCCGGTGGTGATCACATCGTCAGGTGCAATGGCGAACTTGGCCTGCATGTCGGCGATCACTTTGGGGGTCGCCGTGGCGGTCAGCAGCAGCGCCTGGGGGATGCGGAACTGGCGTTGGTAATCCGGCAGCTTCAGGTAGTCCGGGCGAAAGTTATGGCCCCATTCGGAAATACAGTGGGCCTCATCCACCACCAGCAGCGAGATCGGCACGCTTTGCAGGAAGTTGCGAAAGCGCTCGTTCTTCAAGCGCTCCACGGAAACCATCAGGATCTTCAGCTCGCCCGAACGCGCCCGGGCCATGACGTCATTGGCATCATCGCGGCTCTGGGCCGAGTCGATGCTGCCCGCCGAGATACCGTGGCGCTGCAGGAAACCCAACTGGTCCTGCATCAGCGCCAGCAACGGCGACACCACCAGCGTCAGGTGCGGCAGCAACACAGCGGAAAGTTGATAACACAGGGACTTGCCGGAACCGGTGGGGAAAATTGCCGCCGCCGAACGGCCGGCCAGCACGGCACTGACCACCGCCTCCTGGCCCAAACGAAACTGTGGATAACCGAAGACCTGTTGGAGGGTGTTGTGCATAAGCTGTCACTCCATTGACCGCTGAACGAGCCCAAAACATAGACCAGCGCATTCAGCGAATCGAGAAAGGTCGCAAGGAAAAAAGAGTCTGGATGATACACAGCCTGGGAAGTGGAGTAGGCACCCGTAAGAATCGTTCCAACCTTACGCGGGACGCATCTCGAAACTCATTGCGCTACAATCAACCTTCGCACCGAGAGGACGCTGTCATGGCCGAACTGACGTTTGAGCAAAAGCAGGATCACTACGACAAGATCCGTCGTTCCAACTACCTGGCCAGCCTGCGCCTGGAAGGGTTCGACACCCAGCCCGCCGACGTCGACAAACCCCTGCCGACCCGCGAAGCCGTCCTCGCCAAGTACCGCAACACCCCACGCTGATGCTCGACAAATATGGCGTGGGCCAGGACCCGTACTGCTACCCCGGTAGCAGCGTCCTGCGTAACCGCCTCGATTTGTTTGACGAAGAACGCCTGCACCAGGCCGAGCGGGAACTGTCTGAAATCGCTGTCGGCAGCCTTCCGCTGTATCCCCCGCCCTACGACCTGGAACGCCTGCAACACATCCACCGCACCCTGTTCGCAGACATTTACGAATGGGCCGGGGAACTGCGTACGGTCAACATCCAGAAAGGCGACACGCTGTTCTGCACACCGGAGCGCATCCCGCCTGAGGCGAGCAAGATCATCCAGCACATGGCGCAGGCGAACTGGTTTGTCGGGGTGACGCAGGCGGAGTTGGTGACGCAAGTCGCCGAAGCTTATGGCGACCTCAACGTGATCCACCCGTTTCGCGAAGGGAATGGCCGGGCGCAGCGGATTCTGTTCGAGCAGATCATCGTGAATGCCGGGTTTTCAGTGAACTGGTGGCTGGTGAAGAATGCGGCGTGGATACCGGCGAACATTGATGCGGTGGCGTGTGATTATCGGGGGTTGGAGGCGATTTTCGAGCGGTGTATCAGCACCCCGCGCTAGCCCCGATCGCTCCCTACGCTCCGCGTGGGAATGCCGCCAGGGACGCTCCGCGTCCCGTCATCCGCGCACGACCCAAGCCATGAACACTGGTGACGCGGAGCGTCACGGGATGCATTCCCACGCGGAGCGTGGGAACGATCAGTATCCGTTAAAGCTGGTAACGATCTGTTTATTGCTCTCGCCCCACACTCCCGCCAAGGTTCGCCCCGTCGTTGCAAATTCAGCGACCGGGTTTGGTCACTCGAAAACAGCACACATAAGTGCCATCACTTGTCTGGCGGACGTCTATCGTCCTCTCAGCGCAATGTTATGGCGGCTGTGTGTGGGACGTCCTCGGACGTGCCGGATTGCTGTTTCCGGTTGGCCAACCTGCGCACAGTCCGCCACCCATCGTTTGGCCACGGTGACGACGGTTACTTAACAGCAAACCGAGTACCTTCAAATGCAAACACCTGAAGCGACAAACCGCTACCTTCCACTTGGCACCAACTTCACCGATTCCCACCCCCTGCTCATCGACACCGAAGCCGCCGCCGAAGATATCCAGTCCGCAGCCCACCAACGCATCCGCGCCGCAGCCGACCTCCTGGAAACCTTCTCCTGCCTGACCTTCGAACAGGCCGACCTCAAAGATATTTCGCACATCACCAACGCCCTGTATCTGCTCGTCCAGGACGGTTGCGATCTACTGGAAGTCGCCCAAACCGGCATGATGCAACTCACCACCACCGACGCCGTAAAGCGAACACCACCTGAGCAGCCACACAGCTAAAAACGTGGGAGCTGGCTTGCCTGCGATAGCGGAGTGTCAGAAAACACTTCTACCACTGACACACCGCCATCGCGGGCAAGCCCGGCTCCCACATTTGACCTGTTTCGTTTGAAGGATCACGGTTCGATCGATAAAGTCAGTCGCTCTGCCCACTCACGCGTAACCACCATGAACCTGGCCCCCAACTTTCCTGAAGACTTTGCCATGCAACAGCTCTTGCAACTGCTGCATGAAGAAATTGGCCTGCCTGAACATAAGACGCTGCGCCTTGAAACGGCCATCAACCTGGACCTGGGTTGCGACGGCGCCGAAGCCAATCAATTGATGGAGGCGCTGGAACAAGACTTCGCCGTCGACCTGAACGACTACGACGCTTATCGTTACTTCCAGCCTCCTGTCTTCGACGTCTTCCTGAAACACAGAGCCAAAGGCCGCGGCGACAAAATCCCGCTGACCATCGGCATGCTATACCTCGCGATCAAGACCCAACGCTGGGACACCCAAACCCTGGAAAACCTGAGCGAACACAAACTCCAAACACGCTGAAGATCAACTGTGGGAGCCGGGCTTGCCCGCGATGAGGCCCGGACAGCCGACACACCTATAAGCCGATACACCGCAGCTCTCAAAAAAATAACAAGGACCTTACATGGACGTACTAATGGGCCTGCTGGCCGCCCTGCTCTGGGGCGGCACGGACTTCCTCGTGGGCCTCAACGCCCGAGCTGTCGGCGTCAAACGCGCGGTGTACTTCGGCCAGGCGCTGGGCTTCCTGATCATGACCCTGCTGCTGGTCATATTCCCGGCCTTCCTCGTCAAATCCCTCGCGGCGCCTTTGAGTGTGTGGCTCCTGGGAGCCGCAGCAGCCCTGCTGACCGTCTCCGGCGCCCTTGCGCTGTCCAAGGCCTTCTCGCTGGGCAAAGCGGCCATTGTCGCGCCGCTGGTGACGTCCTACGGTGTCGTGACCACTTTGCTGTCATGGGCCAGCGGCGAACACATCAGCCTGATCCAGCTCGGCTGCATCGCTCTCTGCGTAATTGGCGTGATCCTGTCCAGCATTCACAAGGACAATGGCATCCCTCACAACAGCTCCAGCCGCTCAATCGCCTACGCGATGCTCGCAGCGTTGCTCTACGGCACAAGCTTCTGGGTGCAGGGCCGCTACACCCTGCCGACGCTTGGCCCGGTCACGATGCTTTGGCTTGGGTATTTGGTTGGCCTGTGCGTCCTGGTGTTGATGGTGCTTAAGATCAAAGACGGCCTGAAAATCCCACCGCTGAAAAACTGCGCAACGCTGACCAGCGCGAGCCTGATGAACCTGGGTGGGTTCTCGGCGTTCTCGTGGGGTGCAATGGCGGGGTCGGTTTCCGTGGTGACGGTGATCAGCACCCTGTCCGGTGGGATCGCCGCGATTCTGGGGTTTGTGTTTTTCAAGGAGCGGCTGTCAGCGGTGCAAGTGACCGGTGTGGTGCTGGTGTTAGTGGGAGCCGTGGTTCTGCACCTCGTCGACTGATCCTTCGCCCACAAAAAAGCCGCCCACTAGGGGCGGCTTTTTCACAACGGCCGAATCTTACAACTTCGGACCCGCAGCCTTGATCGCATCGCTCACTTCAAACTTCTTGAAGTTCTCGATGAACAGACCCGCCAGCGCTTTCGCCGCTTCATCGTAGGCAGCCTTGTCAGCCCAGGTGTTACGTGGGTTCAACAGGCCAGTCTCGACGCCCGGTACAGCCAATGGCACGTCCAGGTTGATGGTGTCCAGGTGCTCGGTCTCGGCACCAATCAACGCACCGCTCTGGATCGCTGCAATCACGCCACGGGTGGTCGGGATGTTGAAGCGCTTGCCAACGCCGTAGCCGCCGCCGGTCCAGCCGGTGTTGACCAGGTAGACCTTGGAGCCGAAGCCACGCACGCGCTTGATCAGCAGTTCTGCGTATTCACCAGCCGGGCGTGGGAAGAATGGCGCGCCGAAGCAGGTGGAGAAGGTCGACTTGATGCCGCCGCCCGAACCCATTTCGGTCGAGCCCACCAGAGCGGTGTAGCCGGACAGGAAGTGGTACGCCGCTTGTTCTTCGCTGAGGATCGACACGGGCGGCAGTACGCCGGTCAGGTCGCAGGTCAGGAAGATCACAGCGTTTGGCTCGCCACCGAGGTTTTTCTCGGAACGCTTGGCCACGTGCTCCAGCGGGTAGGCGGCGCGGCTGTTCTGGGTCAGGCTGACGTTGGTGTAGTCGGCGTGCTTGGCATCGTCGATCACCACGTTTTCGAGCACGGTGCCGTGCTTGATGGCTTTCCAGATCACCGGCTCGTTCTTCTCGGACAGGTCGATGCACTTGGCATAGCAACCGCCTTCGATGTTGAACACCACACCTTCGCCCCAGCCGTGTTCGTCGTCGCCGATCAGGTAGCGGCTTTCGTCGGCGGACAGGGTGGTTTTACCGGTGCCCGACAGACCGAAGAACAGGGTCACGTCGCCGGCTTCGCCGATGTTGGCGGCGCAGTGCATCGGCAGCACGTCGGAGGCCGGCAGCAGGAAGTTCTGCACCGAGAACATGGCTTTTTTCATCTCACCGGCGTAACGCATGCCGGCGATCAGGACTTTTTTCTGGGCGAAGTTGAGGATCACGCAACCGTCGGAGTTGGTGCCGTCACGCTCTGGCACGCACTCGAAGTTGGCCACGTTGAGCACTTGCCACTCGTCACGACCGGCCGGGTTGTACTGGGCCGGGTTGATGAACAGGCAACGACCGAACAGGTTCTGCCAGGCAGTCTGGGTGGTCATTTTCACGGCCAGGTAGTGGTCTTCTGCAGCCCCTACGTGAACGTGGGAAACGAAATGCTCTTGCGCGTTGTTGAATGCCTCGACGCGAGCCCACAGGGCATCGAACTTGTCGGCCGGGAACTTGCGGTTGATCGGGCCCCAGGCAATGGCAGCCTGGGTGGAAGGCTCTTCAACGATGAAGCGGTCGACTGGCGAACGGCCGGTACGGTGACCGGTTTCTACGACCAGCGCACCGGTATCGGCAAGCACGCCTTCACCGCGCTGCAGGGCTTCTTTGACCAGATCGTCAACACTCAGATCGGTGTATACGGCGTTATTGGCTTGCGTCATGAGGTTCCCCGTCGGCCAGTGGCCGAGTGCTCCAAACGTTTTGTAGTAGAAAGTTGCGCACTACTACCGCGAAAAAAGTGGGCCGGATTATGCCAGAAAAGCCCAAAAAGAGTAGGGCCCTCCGGTCAGAACGGCGGAAATCCGGCGTTTGTCAGGTGATTTACCTGTGCTTAAACGTTTTAGTGGCGGGTGCCTGAAGGGGTATCTACGCCCGCGCCGGCGAATAATTGAGCAATATCGGCAGCGTCGAACAGGTAGCGCTGGTTGCAGAACTGGCAGTCGATCTCGATGTTGCCACCGTGTTCCACCACCAGGTCCTGCGCATCTTCCAGGCCCAGGCTGACCAGGGCCGTGGCCGAGCGTTCGCGGGAGCAGCTGCAGTGGAAACGCAGGGACTGCACGTCGAACAGGCGCACGGCCTCTTCGTGGTAGAGGCGGTGCAGGATGGTTTCGTTATCCAGGCCCAGCAACTCTTCGGCTTTCAGGGTGCCGGCCAGGGCGGTGATGTGGGCCCAGCTGTCGGCGCGGTCTTCTTCGTCCTTGATGCGGTCGGCCGGCAGTTGTTGCAGCAGCAGGCCACGGGCGCGCTTGCCGTCGGCGTTGAGCCAGAAGCGGGTGCCCACTTGCTGGGACATCACGAAATAATTGGTGAAGCAGTCGGACAGGGTTTCGCCGTCGAGGTCGACGATGCCCTGGTAACGCTGGCCTACCGTCGGATCGACGGTCAGGGCCAGCACGCCGTCTGGCATCAGGTCAGCCAGGGTCGCATCGGCGGCGATGCGGTCCGCGTCGTAGCGGGCCAGCCCACGGATTTCGCGCTCGCTGGAGCATTCGATCATCAGCAGCGGGATCGGGCCTTCGGAACGGGCCTGCAGGATCAGCAAGCCATCGAACTTCAGGGTGCCCACCAGCAGCGAGGCAGCCGCCATCAGCTCGCCGAGCAATTGCGCGACCGGCTCCGGATAGGGGTGCTTGGCGAGGACTTCGGCATAGCTGCGCTCCAGGGCGACCAGTTCGCCGCGGGCGTCGCTGTCGTCGAAGATGAAGCGTTGGGTGAAGTCGGTATCCGGTAGATCAGTCATAGGTCTGGGTATCTGAATTGATGACAAAAAGATGACAAGGTTTATAGAATTACACGCTTTAGCACCGTTTTGGTGCGGCCTTCTGCGGGAAAACGAAGCGCTTTAAAGCTAAGAGGAAACAGTTTATGAACAATCCGGGTTTGTTCCAAGCCAGGTGGGACCTCGGTCGATTGGCCCTGTGTAATTTACTCGCTGTGGGGCTGCTGTGTTTTTGGCTCTGGCCGGCGGGCCAGGCGCTCTGCACGGTTTTCGACGAGTGGCTGTTTCATCTGCTCAATGACCCGCTGGCAAGCAGCTCCGCGTGGCTGCATGTGTGGGCGGTGGCCAGTTTGCGGCCGTTTGACGCGGTGGTCGGGGTGATTCTGCTGACGCTGTTGATCCGTGGCGACTGGGTGTTCAAGGCGATTGAAGTGCGCCAGGCGTTTTTCGGCTTCCTGGGCATTCTGCTGCTGTTGCTGTTTATCCGCATGCTGTTTTCCAAGCTGGCGGCGCAGATGGGCTGGCAACACCATAGCCCGTCGATGGTGATCAGCGGCGCGATTCAGATGAGCGACTATTTCCCGGGCCTGGAGAAGACATGGGAGTTGAAGGACCGCTCCAGCCAGAGCTTCCCGGGGGATCATGCATCGGTATTGCTGATCTGGGGGATGTTCATGACCGTGTTTGCCAAGCGGATCGGGCAGGTGCTGGTGATCTGGGGCTTGGCGCTGCTGTTCATGATGCCGCGGCTGGTGGCCGGTGCGCATTGGGGGCAGGACGATTATATCGGTGGGGTGTTGCTGGCGCTGTTGGCGTTGGGCTGGGGTTACTACACACCCTTTGCAGCGAAGGTTTCGCGGGGGCTGGTGCGAGTGACGGGCCCGGTGTTTGAGTTGTTTCGGCGAGTACCGCTGGTTAATCGCTTGAGCGTGATTCGCAGCGTTTGAGTTGAAATAGCAGGAGCCGACCTGGCTCCTGCGGTCTGCCGATTAATCATCATTGCCACTGCCGCGAAACTTGAACAGGTCGCGCCGCTGTTTCTTGCTTGGCTTGCCGTCGGTGGTCATGCCCAGGGACCCCGCCTTGCGCATGGCCGCCGCGTTTTCGCGCTTGGCGATGCTGGCTTCGGTCTCGGTATACAACGCCTGCGCCTCGGGAGCGCCCCTTCGCACAATTGAAAGCGCCTGGACCACGACGGTTCGTTCATCAAACCCGGCACGGATCTGGAACTCATCGCCGATGCGTGGCTCCTTGCCGGGCTTGCAACGCTCGCCGCGCCAATGCACCTTGCCACTCTCGATCGCCGCCTTGGCCAAGGCACGGGTCTTGAAGAAACGCGCCGCCCACAACCACTTGTCCAAACGGACTTTTTCTTCCTCTTCCTGCTTCTGAGCCACTTGAATTCCTCGCTTTGAAAAATGTCGCAACTTTACCGTTGAAACCCTTCAACGCATAAACCCTTGAGCTCACCTAAGATACGCCAGGTAGCATCCTGTTTTCGCGAGGTTAACGTGTGACCGACTTTCCCATTTCACTGACCTCGCCCAAACAAGCCTGTGCGGGCTGCCAGCAAAGTGAGCCGCTGGGCTTTGAGTTCGCCTTTGCGTATCAGCCTATCGTGGACCTGCGTGACCAGTCGATCTTTGCCCATGAAGCCTTGGTGCGCGGCGTCAACGGTGAGGGCGCGTTGACGGTGCTGGATCAGGTCAACGACAGCAATCGCTACCGTTTCGACCAGCAATGCCGCACCCGCGCGATCGCCACCGCTTCGACACTCAACATGCAGACGCACCTTTCAATCAACTTCATGCCCAATGCGGTCTATCGACCAGAACTGTGCATCCGCAGCACCCTGGAGGCGGCCCGGGCGCATAATTTTCCGTTGGATCGGCTGATTTTCGAGACCCTGGAAAGCGAGCATGTAGATAACTATCGCCATTTGACGAATATTCTGCGTGAATACCGCGAATTCGGCTTCAAGACCGCCATCGACGATTTCGGGGCGGGCTATTCGGGGCTGAATCTGCTGGCCGATTTCCAACCTGACCTGATCAAACTCGACATGGCGCTGATCCGCGATGTCGACCGTGATCGTGTCCGTCAGGTGATCGTCCGGGGGATTGTCACAATCTGTGAGCAGTTGGGCGTTACTGTCATCGCCGAGGGCATCGAAAGTGCCGGCGAGCGGGATTTTCTCGCCGACTGTGGAATATTTCTGATGCAGGGCTACTGGTTCGCCAAGCCTGCATTCAAAGCCCTGGCCGAGGTATCACCCGCCGCCTGGGCGAATTAATTGCCGGTTATTCATATTGAAGACATTTGACCATTTGACCGTTGTGGGTCTGCGTGAGTGGGTGGCACTTCCCGACTTGGGAGTGGCAGGCCTGCGCGCCAAGATCGACACCGGCGCCAGTACCTCAAGCCTGCATGCCACCGAGATCGAGCCATTTGAGCGCGACGGTGCAAAGTGGGTGCGCTTCACCGCGCACCTGGGCAGCGTGGTGCAACTGCGTCACCGGCGCTGCGAAGCACCGCTGGTGGCGATGAAAACCATTAAAAGCTCCAACGGCCAGGCCCAGGTGCGGTATGTGATCAGCACCACCCTGGCCCTGGGCGATCGGGTATGGCGGGTGGAATTCACCCTCGCCTGCCGCAAGGCCATGCGTTACCGCCTGTTGCTGGGCTCCAAGGCCCTGATTGACGGCCAACTGGTGGTCAGTCCCGGCGTCAAATACGTTCAAGACAAGCCGGTGTTCCCGGTCTCTACTACCTCTGCCACAGGTGCTGCATGAAGATCGCTGTGCTGTCGCGTAACCCGCGTCTGTATTCCACCCGTCGCCTGGTCGAGGCCGGCACCGAACGTGGCCATGAGATGGTGGTGATCGATACGTTGCGCGCCTATATGAACATTGCCAGTCATAAGCCGCAGATCCACTACCGGGGCAAACCGCTGGAAGGCTTCGACGCGGTGATCCCGCGTATCGGTGCTTCGGTGACGTTCTATGGCTGCGCGGTACTGCGCCAGTTTGAAATGATGGGGGTGTCTCCCCTCAATGAATCGGTGGCTATCGCCCGTTCGCGGGACAAGCTGCGCTCGCTGCAGTTGCTGTCGCGCCGTGGCATTGGCTTGCCGGTCACCGGCTTTGCGCACTCCCCGGATGACATTCCCGACCTGATCGAGATGGTCAACGGCGCGCCGCTGGTGATCAAGGTGCTGGAAGGCACCCAGGGCATCGGCGTGGTGCTGTGTGAAACCGCGACTGCGGCCGAGTCGGTGATCGAGGCGTTCATGGGCCTCAAGCAGAACATCATGGTGCAGGAGTACATCAAGGAAGCCGGCGGTGCGGATATCCGCTGCTTCGTGGTGGGCGACAAGGTGATTGCCGCGATGAAGCGCCAGGCCAAGCCGGGTGAGTTTCGGTCCAACCTGCACCGTGGCGGCAGTGCCAGCCTGATCAAGATCACCCCGGAAGAACGCATGACCGCACTGCGGGCAGCCAAGGTCATGGGGTTGAGCGTGGCGGGTGTGGATATATTGCGCTCCAACCACGGGCCGCTGGTGATGGAGGTGAACTCGTCACCGGGCCTGGAAGGAATTGAGACCACCACCGGCAAGGATGTGGCGGGGATCATCATTCAGCATCTGGAGAAGAGTGGTGGGCCGAATATGACCAGGACCAAAGGCAAAGGTTGAGGACACCCAACCTGTAAAGCACCGCAAAACCAGTGTGGGAGCGGGCTTGCTCGCGAAGGCGGTGGATCAGTCGACATTTCTATGGACTGACCCACCGCCTTCGCGAGCAAGCCCGCTCCCACATTTAGACCGCGTCCCTGGGCAACATCAGCCCCAACGGCAAGCGCACTCGCGCTTCCAGGCCGCCATCCGGCCGGTTGCGCAATTCGACATTGCCGCCATGCATCGAAGCAATCCGCCGCACAATCGCCAGCCCCAGGCCCGTGCCTTTGCCACCCCGGGCACGGTCGCCGCGGGTGAACGGGTTGAAGATACCTTCCAGTTCCGCCGGATCGATGCCGGCCCCACGGTCCATGACACTCAGCACCACGTAAGGCGCGCTGGTATCCCCGGAAACGTAGGCTGCTACTTCCACATCGGAACCGGCGTGATGCAGCGCGTTACCAATCAGGTTATTCAGCAGGCGCTTCATCGAGACCCGACGCAACGCGAACGGCTGGATCGGCTCCAGGCGCATCCGCACCTGCTCGCCATTCTGGTTATAGGGCGCAACCACCTCGCGAACCAGGTCCGTCAGGTCGACCTCTTCCACCACCTCGTCCCGGCCATCGCGGATAAACGCGAGGAACTGGTCGAGAATCGCGTCCATGTCCTCGATGTCTCGAACCATGTCGTCGGTAAGGTCGGTGTGGTTACCCATCAGCTCCAGGGAAAGCCGCAATCGCGTCAGCGGCGTGCGCAGGTCATGGGACACCCCCGCCAGCATCAGCTCGCGCTCGCGCCCCGCCTGTTCGACATCCTCGGCCATCTGGTTGAATGCGCTGTACACCTCGGTCATTTCACTCGGCGTATCGCTGATGGGCAGGCGCACACTGCGGCCCTGGCCCAGCTGGCGTGCCGCAAACACCAGGCGCTTGAGCGGCTGGTTGAGCTGACGCACGAAAATCCAGGCAGACGCGGTGGAAAGCAAGCCAATCGCCAGGAACCAGCCCAGCACGTTCCAGATCTTCTGCCCCCGCAACGGATGCGGATACAGCGGCACTTTCAGCCAGTCCTCCCCCAGGCTCGGCGCTCGCACCCACAGCGCCGGCGACACATGCATGCGCAGCCGCACCTCGGTGTCTTCACCCAGTTCGGCCTGCATCTGGCGCTGGTAGATTTCGCTGTAGGGCCAATGTTGCTCGCCCTCGGGCACGCCCGCGCCCGCGACCCGGACCAGGGTAGCGGCCTTGGCGATCTTCTCGCGGTTCTCGGGGTCTGCGGCCCAGTAGGCGCGCAAGGTCAGCGCGACACCGTGGCTGTACTGCCGGTCCACCAGCACGTCTTCGTTCATCAACAGATAAACCAGTGTCAGGGCCTTGGAAAACAGTACGACGATGAGCACCAGCCAAAGGGTGCGTGAGAAGAAACTCTGCGGGAACCACAACGGGGTTTTCATAAAAGACAGCTGGACACCTTGCAGGAGCGAGCCAAGCTCGCAGAATTGCAAACGCCGGGCAACCGGCTGACTCTTATCGAGTCATCACCGGCACGCCCGCCTCTGCAAATCATCGGTCACTTGGTTGCAGTGCCATCCGGCACAAACACGTAACCCACACCCCACACCGTCTGGATATAACGCGGCTTGGATGGATCGGGCTCGATCATCCGGCGCAGACGGGAGATCTGTACGTCGATGGAGCGCTCGAGGGCGTCCCACTCACGGCCACGGGCCAGGTTCATCAGCTTGTCGCGGGTCAGCGGCTGGCGAGCGTTCATCACCAGTGCCTTGAGCACGGCGAATTCGCCGGTGGTCAGCATGTGCACTTCATCGCCACGCTTGAGCTCACGGGTGGCCAGCGACAACTCGTAGTCGCCGAAGGTCACGCTTTCGTCTTCGCTGCCTGGAGCGCCCGGTACCGGGGCGGCCTGGCGACGCAGTACGGCCTTGACCCGTGCCATCAGCTCGTCCGGGTTGAACGGCTTGGCCAGGTAATCGTCGGCGCCCAGTTCCAGGCCCTTGATGCGGCTCAGCTCATCGCCCTTGGCGGTCAGCATGATGATCGGGATCTGATTGTTGGCGCCGCGCAGGCGTTTGCAGGCGGTCAGGCCGTCTTCGCCGGGCAGCATCAGGTCCAGCACCACCAGGTTGAAGACTTCACGTCCCAACAGGCGGTCCATCTGTTCGGTGTTTGGCACCGCGCGGGCACGGTAGCCCTTGGAGTTGAAGAAACGCTCCAGCAGGCTGCTCAGCCCCGGATCGTCATCAACGATGAGAATTTTTTCGCCTTCAGCAGTTTGTGCAGTGCTGCTCATTAGATGCTCCTCTTATCTCGGCGCGCATTATGGCGTAGCTGCCGTTATACGCACCGTGTGCATTGTTAGCAGATTTTTCCTCTACCGCCAGCGAACCCGCGCCCTACAACCTTGGCGGCAATCCCCCCAAGGGCAGAACGCTGGTTATAATGCGGCGCCTTTGTGCAGGGCAACGTCAGTTCGTTACCGTTTACTGCCAGGGGATTTTTTTCACCCGCTTGTAGTGATTTTTTCGATTTCGAGGGTCAATAGGCTGCCTCTTGACCCAGGCAGCGGCGCCAGACGGGCCGCTCAACCAGCCTCGCGAGCCTTGTTTTCCGGGCCTGCGAGCCTGCTTTCAGAATTTCAGGTGGTTTTATGGACAGCATCAACAGCCGCATCGCCGAGGAACTCGGCGTACGCCCACAACAGGTCGAAGCGGCCGTCGCTCTACTGGATGAAGGCTCCACAGTGCCCTTCATCGCCCGTTACCGTAAAGAAGTCACCGGCAGCCTCGATGATATCCAGTTGCGGCATCTGGAAGAGCGCCTGCGCTACCTGCGAGAACTCGACGAACGGCGTATCAGTATCCTCGCCAGCATCGAAGAGCAAGGCAAGCTGACCCCGCAGCTGGAACGCGACATCAAGCTCGCCGACACCAAGACCCGCCTCGAAGACTTGTACCTGCCGTACAAGCAGAAGCGCCGCACCAAGGGCCAGATCGCCCTGGAAGCCGGCCTCGGCGAGCTGGCCGACGGTCTGTTCAATGACCCGTCCCTGGCCCCGGAAACCGAAGCTGCACGCTTTGTCGATGCCGAAAAAGGCGTGGCCGACGTCAAGGCCGCCCTCGAAGGCGCCAAGTACATCCTCATGGAGCGCTTCGCCGAAGACGCCAACCTGCTGGAAAAACTGCGCAACTACCTGAAGCAGGAAGCCACCCTCAGTGCCCGCGTGATCGCCGGCAAGGAAGAGGAAGGCGCCAAGTTCCGCGATTATTTCGAACACGACGAGCCGCTGAAAAGCATGCCGTCCCACCGTGCACTGGCGATTTTCCGCGGCCGCAACGAAGGCATCCTGAGCTCCGCGCTGAAAGTCGGCGACGAGCTGCCAGGCACCATGCACCCGTGCGAAGGCATGATCGGTCAACAGTTCGGCATCCAGAATCAGAATCGTCCTGCGGACAAGTGGCTCGGTGAGGTCGTGCGCTGGACCTGGAAGGTCAAGCTCTACACCCACCTGGAAACCGACCTGCTGGGCGAGTTGCGCGACGGCGCCGAAACCGAAGCCATCAGCGTATTCGCCCACAACCTGCACGACCTGCTGCTGGCCGCACCCGCCGGCCCACGCGCGACCCTGGGCCTCGACCCGGGCCTGCGCACCGGCTGCAAGGTTGCCGTGGTCGACGCCACCGGCAAGCTGCTGGATCACGCCACGGTTTACCCCCACGTGCCGCACAACAAGTGGGACCAGACCATCGCCATCCTGGCCGCCCTGTGCGCCAAGCACTCGGTGGACCTGATCGCCATCGGCAACGGCACCGCCAGCCGTGAAACCGACAAGCTGGCCGCCGAGCTGATCAAAAAATACCCAGGCATGCAGATGACCAAGGTGATGGTCTCCGAGGCCGGCGCTTCGGTGTACTCCGCGTCTGAACTGGCTTCCAAGGAATTCCCGGACCTCGACGTGTCGATCCGTGGCGCTGTGTCCATTGCTCGCCGCCTGCAGGACCCACTGGCCGAGCTGGTGAAGATCGACCCGAAATCCATCGGCGTCGGCCAGTACCAGCACGACGTGTCGCAGCTGAAACTGGCTCGCGGCCTGGACGCCGTGGTTGAAGACTGCGTGAACGCCGTGGGCGTGGACGTAAACACCGCTTCGGTTGCGCTGCTGGCCCGCATCTCCGGCCTCAACGCCACCCTGGCGCAGAACATCGTGACCCACCGCGACGAAAACGGTGCGTTCAAGACCCGTGCAGCGCTGAAAAAAGTCGCACGCCTTGGCGAAAAAACCTTCGAGCAAGCCGCCGGCTTCCTGCGCGTCATGAACGGTGACAACCCGCTGGACTCCTCGGCTGTCCATCCGGAAGCCTACCCGCTGGTACAACGCATCGCCGCTGAAACCGACCGCGACATCCGCTCGCTGATCGGCGACGCCGCGTTCCTCAAGCGCCTGGACCCGAAGAAGTACACCGACGAAACCTTCGGCGTGCCGACCATCACCGACATCCTGCAAGAGCTGGAAAAACCTGGCCGCGACCCGCGTCCCGAGTTCAAGACCGCCGAGTTCCAGGAAGGCGTCGAAGACCTCAAGGACCTGCAACTGGGGATGATCCTCGAAGGCGTGGTGACCAACGTGACCAACTTCGGCGCGTTTGTGGATATCGGCGTGCATCAGGACGGTTTGGTGCACATCTCTGCGCTTTCGGAGAAGTTCATCAAGGACCCGCGTGAAGCGGTGAAAGCCGGTGATGTGGTCAAGGTCAAGGTCATGGAAGTCGACATCCCGCGCAAACGCGTCGGCCTGTCGATGCGCATGAGCGACACCCCGGGCGAGAAAATCGACGGTGCCCGCGGCGCACGCCCGGGCTCGGCGCCACGCCAGTCCCAAGGCGCCGCCCCCCGCAAGGAAACCGCTGCGCCAGCCCCGGCCAACAACGCCATGGCTTCGCTGTTCGCCAACGCCAAACAACTGAAGAAACGTTAATGGAACTGCCAGCCGGCTTGACCCACAGCGCGTTCAGCGAACTCATTGGCTGCCGCCTGCAGCGCCTGGAAACCGGTGTTGCCGAGGTGGCCTTGACCCTGGAACCGCAGTTGCGCAACCGCGCTGGCAAGCTCCATGGCGGGGCGATCTTCAGCCTGGTGGACATTGCCATGGGGTTGGCGTGTTCCAGCTCCCATGGTTTCGACCAGCAGAGCGCGACCATCGAATGCAAGATCAACTACATCCGCGCCGTTTCCGACGGCGATGTGCTGTGCACCGCCCGAGTGATTCACCCGGGCCGGCGCACGCTGGTGGTCGAGGCGGACGTGTACCAGGACGAAAAACTGGTCGCAAAAGCACAAGGCACCTTCGCTGTCCTATAGCTCCCTGTCATCGATTTGAGTTAATTTCGGCGCTTCGAAAGTTGCGCCGAACTTTTCCTCGTGCGCGATAGCCAGATTCAGGGACGAGGGCGGCTCTTTCAGAGTGGGTCAATCCGGCTCAAAAACCAGGCGATAACGCCAGTTTCCACTTCACCCTTGTAGACCGTCCTGACCACCCCCATATTGGGGCGACTGACGCGTGAAGGAATCCAACTTGAGCGAACTTCTCAACCGCCGCCTGGCCCTGCTCGGCAAGCACGAACACCTCTCTTTGCTCGAGCAATGCCTGCACGGCATCGAGCGCGAATGCCTGCGCGTCACCGGTGAAGGCCGACTGGCACAAACGCCGCATCCCGAGGCCCTGGGCGCTGCACTGACCCACGAACAGATCACCACCGACTATTCCGAGTCGCTGCTTGAGTTCATCACGCCGGCGTTACCCAACCCGGCCGATACCCTGAGCAGCCTCGACAAGATCCACCGTTTTGCCTACAGCAAGCTCGGCAGCGAGTACCTGTGGAGTCCATCGATGCCGTGCCCGTTGCCGGCCGAGGAAGATATTCCGATTGCCTACTACGGCACCTCCAACATCGGACAGCTCAAGTACGTGTATCGCAAGGGCCTGGCCCTGCGGTACGGCAAGACCATGCAGTGCATCGCCGGGATCCACTACAACTTTTCCCTGCCGGAAGACCTCTGGCCGTTGCTCAAGGAAGCCGAAGGCTTCGTGGGCACCGACCGGGATTACCAGTCCACGGCCTATATCGCGCTGATCCGTAACTTCCGCCGCTACAGCTGGCTGCTGATGTACCTGTTCGGCGCCTCGCCGGCCCTGGACGCGGGTTTCCTGCGCGGTCGTTCGCACCAGCTCGAAGTGCTGGACGCCGACACCCTGTACCTGCCGTACGCCACCAGCCTGCGCATGAGCGACCTGGGTTACCAGAGCAACGCCCAGGCCGGCCTGACGCCGTGCTACAACGACCTGGCGAGCTACACCGACAGCCTGCGCGAAGCTGTGGCAACACCCTACGCACCGTACGTCGAAGTCGGTACCCATAAGGACGGTGAGTGGGTTCAGCTCAACACCAACATCCTGCAGATCGAAAACGAGTACTACTCCAACATCCGGCCCAAGCGCGTGACCTACACCGGCGAACGGCCGATCCAGGCGCTGATGGCCCGTGGCATCCAGTACATTGAAGTGCGCTGCCTGGACATCAACCCGTTCCTGCCGATGGGCATCGACTTGCAAGAGTCGCGCTTCCTCGATGCGTTCCTGCTGTATTGCGCGCTGAATGACAGCCCGCTGTTCGCCGACAATGAGTGCGGCAACGCCACCTCCAACTTCCTCAGCGTGGTCAAGGAAGGCCGCCGTCCGGGCCTGCAATTGCAGCGCCGTGGCGAATCGGTGGACATGAAGGAATGGGCGGCAGAGCTGCTGGAGCAGATTGCTCCGCTGGCGGCGATGCTGGACCAGAGCCAGGGCATCAATGAACACAGCCTGGCGCTGGACGCGCAGCTGGCGAAGGTCAAGGATTCGTCCCTGACCCCGTCGGCCCAGGTGCTGGCGGCGATGAGCGAGCGTAAAGAGAGCTTTGCGCAGTTCTCGCTGCATCAGAGCCAGGTGCATGCGGAGTACTTCCGCAGCGAGCCGTTGAAGGCAGAGGAACAGGCACGCTTTGAAGAGCTGGCGCGCAGTTCGCTGGCGCAGCAGGCGGAGCTTGAGCAGAACGAAGTGGGTGATTTTGACGTGTTTGTCGGGTCGTACCAGGCGAGCATCCTCGCCATCAGCAACTAAAAGCCTGACACAGACCCCTGTGGGGGCGGGGCTCTAGTGGGAGCCGGGCTTGCCCGCGATGCAGGCGCCGCGGTATTTCATCAGTACCGAGTCGATGCTATCGCAGGCAAGCCCGCTCCCACATTTGACCTACGCGCCTTCTAGCCTGGCGCGCGAGTTTCTCCTCATAAGCTAATTCGAAAATGTTATTTATTTTCGGATTCTTAGATCATTTAGTCTTCTCACACGCCGACCTCCGGCCGCCTGATGAGGACTTCCCCCTTGAAACTGCACTTCCCCCTTCGCCTCTTGGCGGCGTTGTCCCTGGCCGGTGCCAGCCTGTTTGCCCAGGCCGCCGACGTGACCATCGCTTACCAGACCACCGTTGACCCGGCGAAAGTCGCCCAGGCCGACGGCGCGTACGAAAAAGCCACCAACGCCAAGATCGACTGGCGCAAATTCGACAACGGTGCCGACATCATCGCCGCCATCGCTTCCGGTGACGTGCAGATCGGCTACCTCGGTTCCAGCCCGCTGACCGCTGCCGTGACCCGCAAGGTTCCGGTGGAAACCTTCCTGATCGCCACCCAGATCGGCGGGGCCGAGGCCCTGGTGGCCCGCAACGGTTCCGGGATCAACAGCCCGCAGGACCTAATCGGCAAGAAAGTCGCCGTGCCATTCGTTTCCACCGGCCACTACAGCCTGCTGGCCGCGTTGAAGCACTGGAACATCGACCCGTCCAAAGTGACCATTCTCAACCTCGCCCCGCCGGCCATCATCGCCGCCTGGAAACGTGGTGATATCGACGCCACCTACGTGTGGGACCCAGCGCTTGGCGTAGCCAAGGAAAACGGCAAGGTGCTGATCACCTCCGGCGAACTGGCCAAGTTCGGCGCGCCGACCTTCGATGCCTGGATCGTGCGTAAGGATTTCGCCGAGAAGCACCCGGAAATCGTCACGGCTTTTGCCAAGGTCACCCTGGATGCCTACGCCGCTTACCGCAAAGACCCACAAGCCTGGCTGGCTGACAAAGGCAACGTCGACAAACTGGTGAAGCTCTCCGGGGCCAAGGCCAGCGACATTCCGCTGCTGCTGCAAGGCAACGTCTACCCGCTGGCGGCTGACCAGGTCACCCTGCTCGGCGCACCGACCACCAAGGCTGTCACCGACACCGCCGCATTCCTCAAGGAACAAGGCAAGGTCGACGCCGTACTGCCGGACTACGCCCCGTACGTCAGCCCGAAGTTCATCACTAACTGATACCAGGAGTTAACCGCGATGGCCTTGCTACAACTGGAGCGCATCAGCGCACAGTACCCAGGCAGCCCGGAGCCAGTACTGGCAGATATTTCCCTGAGCCTTGGGCCCCAGCAATTGCTGGTGGCCCTCGGCCCTTCCGGCAGTGGCAAGACTTCGCTGTTGAACCTGATTGCCGGCTTTGTCGAACCCAGCGCCGGGCGCATCACCCTTGACGGTGTGCCGGTAAAAGGACCGAGCGCCGAACGCGGCGTGGTGTTCCAGGACGACGCCCTGCTGCCCTGGCAGGACGTGCTGGCCAACGTCGGCTTCGGCCTGGAGTTGGCAGGCGTGCCCAAGGACCAGCGGGAAATCCGCGCCCGGGAAATGCTCGCCCTGGTGGACCTCGCCGGTTTCGACCGCCGTCGTATCTGGCAACTCTCCGGTGGCCAGAAGCAACGTGTCGGCCTGGCCCGTGCATTGGCTGCCGACCCCCGCGTACTGCTGATGGACGAACCCTTCGGCGCCCTCGATGCCTTCACCCGCGAACAGATGCAGGAGCTGTTGCTGCAAGTCTGGCGGCGCACGGCCAAACCGGTATTCCTGATTACCCACGACATCGAAGAAGCGGTGTTCCTCGCCACGGATTTGATTCTGCTGGCGCCCAACCCCGGCCAGATCGTCGAGCGCCTGAGCCTGGACTTCGGCCAGCGCTACGCCGCCGGCGAGTCGGCACGCGCGATCAAGTCCGACCCGCGCTTTATCGAAACCCGCGAACACGTGCTGGGCAAGGTGTTCTCGCAACGGCAGGTGTCCGCATGAGCAGTTACGAATTACCGGCCACGGCCACCAAGCCGGCGAGCAAACCCGTCGTGCCCGTACGCCGCAGCCTGAGCACCCGCTGGATCAGCGTGCTGACCCTGGTGACCCTGGTTGCCATCTGGTGGGCCGTGACCGCCAGCGGGCTGATCGAGCCGCTGTTCCTGCCACCGCCTTCGGCCGTGCTGCAAAAAGGCTGGCTGCTGGCGACCACCGGCTACATGGATTCCACCCTGTGGCAGCACCTGGGCGCGAGCCTCAAGCGCATCGGCCTGGGCCTCGGCTTTGCCGTGCTGACCGCCGTGCCGGTGGGGATTGCCATCGGCTCCAACCGCATCGCCCGGGGCATTCTCGACCCGCTGATCGAGTTCTACCGGCCGATTCCACCACTGGCCTACCTGCCGCTGATCGTGATCTGGTGCGGCATCGGCGAGCTGTCCAAGGTGTTGCTGATCTACCTGGCGATTTTTGCGCCGATTGCCATCGCGACCGCCACCGGCGTACGTACCGTCGACCCGGCCAAACTGCGCGCCGCGCAGTCGTTGGGCGCTACCCGGGCACAACTGATTCGCCATGTGATCCTGCCGAGCGCCCTGCCCGACATCCTCACCGGCGTGCGGATTGGCCTGGGCGTGGGTTGGTCGACCCTGGTAGCCGCAGAATTGATCGCGGCCACCAGCGGCCTGGGCTTCATGGTGCAGTCCGCCGCGCAATTCCTGGTCACCGACGTGGTGGTGCTGGGGATTCTGGTGATCGCGCTGATCGCCTTCGCCATGGAAATGGGCTTGCGTGCCCTGCAGCGCAAATTGGTGCCGTGGCATGGCCAGGCACACTGAAAAATTTTCGACGAGAATCCCATGAGCAGCCTGACCGTAACACCTCTCAGCACCGCCCTTGGCGCCCAGATCAGTGGCGTCGACATCACCCAACCGCTGAACATTGAAGACCGCGACGCCATCGAACAGGCGCTGCTCAAGCATTCGGTGCTGTTCTTCCGTAACCAGCCGATCAACCCGCAGCAACAGGCGCGGTTCGCGGCGAATTTCGGCGACCTGCACATTCACCCGATCTACCCCAACGTGCCGGAGCAGCCAGAAGTGCTGATCCTCGACACCGCCGTGACCGACGTGCGCGACAACGCCATCTGGCACACCGACGTGACCTTCCTGCCCACCCCGGCCCTCGGTGCGGTACTGAGCGCCAAGCTGCTGCCGGAGTTTGGTGGCGATACGTTGTGGGCCAGCGGGATTGCCGCGTATGAGGCGTTGTCCGAGCCGTTCAAGAAACTGTTGGACGGTTTGACGGCAACCCATGACTTCACCCGCTCCTTCCCGCTGGAGCGTTATGGCAACACGCCGGAAGATTTGGCGCGCTGGGAAGAAGCCCGGCGCAAGAACCCGCCGCTGTCTCACCCGGTGATTCGTACACACCCGGTGAGCGGGCGTAAGTCGCTGTTCGTCAGCGAGGGGTTCACCAGCAAGATCAACGAACTGGAGCCGGCGGAAAGCGACGTGGTGTTGAAGCTGCTGTTTGCCCATGCAACACGACCGGAATTCACCATTCGCTGGCGTTGGCAGGAAAATGACGTGGCGTTCTGGGATAACCGCGTGACCCAGCATTACGCGGTGGATGATTACCGGCCGCAGCGGCGGGTGATGCATCGGGCGACGATTCTTGGAGATGTGCCGTTCTAGCAGGCACACCACAAATCAAATGTGGGAGCGGGCTTGCTCGCGAAAGCGGTGAATCAGTCGACATATCCAGTGACTGACACTCCGCTTTTGCGAGCAAGCCCGCTCCCACATTGGGTAGAGGTTGATGCAGGAATCGGGCTCTACCGCTTATTCAGCCGTAGACGGCTTCTCCCACAAGTTAATCCCGCCTTCCTGGGCAAACCGATCAATCTCCGCCAGCTCCTGCGCGCTGAAGCTCAGGTTCTGCAACGCACCGACGTTTTCAATGATCTGCTCCGGCCGGCTCGCGCCGATCAGGGCGCTGGTGACCCGTGGATCACGCAACGTCCACGCCAACGCCATCTGCGCCAGGCTCTGGCCACGGCGCTTGGCAATTTCATTCAGCGCGCGGGCGTGGGCGATGTTGGCCTCGGACAAGTGCTTGGCCTGCAACGAACCACCCCCCGGGCGATTCACCCGCGCATCCGCCGGTACGCCGTTGAGGTATTTGTCGGTCAGCAGGCCCTGGGCCAAAGGCGTGAACGCGATCACCCCGGCACCGAGTTCTTCGGTGACGTCCAGCAGGTCTTTTTCCACCCAGCGGTTGAGCAGGTTGTAGGCCGGCTGGTGGATCAGCAGCGGGACTTTCCACTCCTGGAGCAGCGCCGCAATTTCCCGGGTTTTCACGCCGGAGTAGGACGAGATCCCGATGTACAACGCCTTGCCCTGTTGCACGGCGGTGGCCAGTGCGCTGGCGGTTTCTTCCAGCGGGGTGTCGGCATCAAAACGGTGGGAATAGAAGATGTCCACGTAGTCGACGCCCAGGCGTTGCAGGCTCTGGTCGAGGCTCGCCAGCACGTACTTGCGCGAACCGCCGCCCTGGCCATAAGGGCCTGGCCACATGTCCCAGCCCGCCTTGCTGGAGATGATCAGTTCATCGCGGTAATGCTTGAAGTCTTCCCGCAGCAAACGACCGAAGTTGATCTCGGCGCTGCCGTATGGAGGGCCGTAGTTGTTGGCCAGGTCGAAGTGGTTGATACCCAGGTCGAACGCGGTGCGCAGCAAGGCGCGCTGGGTGTCGATCGGGGTGCTGTCGCCAAAGTTGTGCCACAGCCCCAGGGACAGTGCCGGCAGCACCAGTCCGCTGCGACCTACGCGGCGGTAAGGAATAGATTCATAGCGGTTTTCGGCAGCAATGTAAGTCATCGAATCCTCTCTTGGACTTGGGGCAAATAAGGCCCGGGAATAAGCATATTCCCGGGCCTTTTAAGCAGCTGAATCGCTTAAGTCTGCCTATCCCTTTTACAGCAAAGTCCTACCAGAGTGGAACGACGTAGCTTACATAGAAGCGGTTTTCATCTTGCACCGTGGCACCGGTGATATCCGGGCTGGCGTGGGCATTTCGCCAGGTCACGCCCAGGCCTTTGAGGGTGCCGGTGGGCACCTGGTAAGCCACGGTGACGTTACGTTCCCATTCACTGGTAGTGCCTTGGGTGGTGCGGATGTCATCACCGTGTGCGTAGGACGTGGCGAAGGTCAGGCCGTTAAGGCCGAGTTTGCCGAAGTCATATTTGTACTGCGCCAGCCAGGTGCGCTCGCCGGCATGCTGGAATTTGTTCAGTTGCATGTTGGTGAGTGCCGGGGTGTCGGCGCCCGAGCCCGGGCCCTGGTTGCTGGCACCGCTGTTCAGGCCGGAATCCAGGTACGGGAAGTCGCTGTCGCCGCTGTTTTTCTGGAGGCCCAGGCCGACGGTATGGCCGTCCAGGCTGTAGCTTTCCAACAGGCTGACGGTGGACTGGTTGATGCGGCCCTTGGAGGTGCCATCGCCGTAGAGACCCGCCGCGGAATAGTCTTTGTCGCCCGCGGCGTTTTCACCCACACCCAGGCTGCGGTACAGGCGCACGTCGGTGTCGATCGCGCCGACAGGCAAGGCGTCATGACGCTTGGCACCGAGGAAGAACTGCTGGTAGTAATCCTCAAGGTTGGAGTACCACAGGCTGACGGTGGTGTCCGGCAAACCTTTGTAGTCCGCACCGCCGTAGAGGAAGCGATCGCTCTCTTTGGTGCCGCCGGCGGTGATCATGCCCTGGTCGCCGGTTTCGTTGCGGATCTTGGTCTTGAGGATGTCACCGGCGGTAAAGGTGAAGTCGGTCAAGTCCTTGGAAACCAACTGCACGCCGGTGTTGGTCTGCTGGTACAGGCGGCCGTCGGTGTTGGCCAGCACCGGGTTGTTGCCGTACAGCGTACCGACGCGCAATTCATCCTGGGCGAAGCGCATCTTGAAGGTCGGGCTGAGCACGCCGAACTGGTCGGCCGACTTGCCGTTATCCAGCGGGAACATGCTGCCGGGGTAGCGGCCCTGGTGATCCTTGTCATTGAGGTCGCCGCCGGAGTCCAGTTTCAAACCGTAGAACGCCTGCAGGTCCAGGCCAAAGCCCACCGGCCCATCGGTGTAGCCGGACTTGAAATTGAACTCAAAACCCTGGCCCCAATCGCGGATGCTGTGGGCCTTGTTATTGCTGTTCACCACATCCCGCCCCTGCTGGTTGAGGTAGCGGTTGAGCAGGGTCACGTCGGCGTGGCTGTCATCGATAAAATCGGCGTGGGCGGACAGCATAAAGCTCGCCATGGCGGCACCCACCATGGGGCTTAATAACGTCTTCATTGGTACCGGTCTCCGTCACTGTTCTGAAATGAAAGCGTCAAACGCTTCACACAATTAGGCGATGGCCATGTGACAGTTCGGAGTCAAAACACCCTTTACCCGGATGAAATTAAATTTAAGAAACCCAGTAAAGACGCGGGTTAGCGGGCAGTGGCGAAGATTTCGGCGAGCCAATCGACGAACACCCGCACCCTCGGCGACATGTGTCGGTTTTGCGGGTAGAGCACTGAAACCGGCATGGGCGGCGGTGGTGTATCAATGAGGATTTCCTGCATCACGCCCTGGTCAATCAGCTCGGCGATGCGGTAGTGCGGGCACTGGATAATGCCCAGTCCGGCGACTGCGCTGGCGGAATAAATCTCTGCACCGAACACCGACAGTGCCCCCTCGATCGTCACTTCCTGCACCTGGCCGTCGACCATGAATTCGAAGGGGAACAGCTTCGCGGTGGTGCGTGAAACATAGTTCACCGCACGGTGCTCGCCCAGGTCGGCGAGGCGCTTCGGCTCGCCGTATTTGCGCAGGTAGGCCGGGCTCGCGCAGGTCACCTGGCGCAGCGTCGCCACCCGGCGACCGATCAATGCCGAATCCCCCAGGGTGCCCGCCCGCAGCACACAATCCACGCCTTCGGCGATCAGGTCGACGAAGCGGTCCGCCTCGCTGATGGACAGCTCGATTTCCGGGTAGCGCGCCATGAATTGCGGCAGCGCCGGGATCACGAAGTACTTGGCCAGGGTGCCGTGCAAATCCACCCGCAGGCGGCCCTTGGGGGCCACCGAACGGAAGGCCAGTTCCGCCTCTTCCAGCTCCGCCAGCAGTTGCACACAGCGCAGGTAATAGGCCTCGCCATCCAGCGTGGGGCGGACGCGGCGGGTGCTGCGTTCCAGCAGGCGCGTGCCGAGCCAGGCCTCGAACTGGTTGAGGGTGTGGGTCAGGGTGGCGCGCGGCAGGTTCAGGTCATCGGCCGCCAGCGTGAAGCTGCTGCGTTCGTAAATCCTCACGAACACTTTCATCGCTTTGACCTGGTCCACGGCGCGTCTCCATTGTTGGCGATTCTTGAACAGTCAAGGCAACTCTGGCGCATTTATCGGCCTGGGTAAACATGTGAATCTGCTTCCACACCCAACCACTGCCCCAAGGAAACCAGATCATGACTACCCAAGTTGCTATCGTTACCGGCGCCTCACGCGGCATCGGCGCCGTGGTTGCCAGACAACTGGCTGCCGACGGTTATGCCGTCGCCATCAACTACGCCAACAGCGCCACCGAAGCGTCAAGGCTGGTAGTGGAGTTGCGCCAGGCCGGCCACCAAGCCATAGCGATCCAGGGCGACGTGGCCAGCGCCGCCGACGTCAAGCGCCTGTTCGACGAGACCGAAGCCCAGCTGGGCAAGGTTGATGTGCTGATCAACAACGCCGGGATTCTCAAGGTGCTGCCGCTGGCCCAACACAGCGATGAGCTCTACAACCAGAACTTCGACATCCATACCCGCGGCACCTTCAACGCCCTGCGTGAAGCCGCCACCCGCCTGAACGACGGCGGGCGCATCGTCAATTTCTCCAGCAGCACCGTCGGCCTCAACTTCCCCGGTTATGCGGTGTACATCGCCAGCAAGGCGGCGGTGGAATCCCTGACCCAGGTGTTCGCCAAGGAAATGCGCGGCCGGCGCATCACCGTCAACGCCGTTGCCCCGGGCCCGGTGGCGACCGAACTGTTCCTGCATGGCAAAAGCGAAGAGCAGATCCAGGGCCTGGCCAAGATGGCACCCCTGGAACGCCTGGGCCAACCGGAAGATATCGCACGCGTGGTGGCGTTCCTGGTGAGCCCGGCCGGTGGTTGGGTGAACGGGCAAATCCTGCGGGCCAATGGTGGTTTGGTCTGAAGACCGGCAAACGCTCGTTCAACGGCAAACTACTATTGTGGCGAGGGAGCTTGCTCCCGCTGGAGTGCGCAGCGCTCCCATCTTTTTTGGGGCCGCTGCGCAGCCCAGCGGGAGCAAGCTCCCTCGCCACAGGTTTGGTGTTCATGGAAAATCAGCGGGTATCAGGAGACTTCAGATATGCACACCGCCCTCGTCATCACCGCCGGCCTGATCCTCCTCGCGCTGATGCTGTTCATCGGCCAAAAGCTGGGCGTCAGCCGGCACATTCTGGCCTACAGCTTTGTCGGGATCTGGTTGGTGGTGTCGGTGGTGAACGGCGCGGTAGGTGTGGTCACTGCCGGCCAGCCCCTGGTCTCGGAGCTGGTGATCGGCAGCGGGGTATTCGGTGCGCCGTTGGTGGCACTGGCCCTGTTTATCAGGGCCTGAGCCTTAACGAACCAGGTGCAGGAACTGCATGTGCCGTTCGTACTGGTCGAGGATGTCGTTGATGATCTGCTCCTTGGTGTAGCCCACCAGGTCGTAGTCCTGACTGCCCTCGCTCAAGTGCACTTCCGCCCGGTAGTAGCGGCGGTTGTTGAGCTGCTTGGAACCCATGCCGCCCCGTGCGAATGACGGGGTGAAATAGCCGCGCATCTGCACCTGATACACAAACGGGTGCTGCTCGCCGTGGCCGATCTCCAGGCTGACGCTGTCATTGGCCGGGTCAGGCTGGGTGACCACGTTGAGGCCTTTTTCGACAAACACCGCCGTCACTTCTTCGATGGCCGGGCGCACCGTGGTCTCGAGGAAACGGTACACCTCATCCCGTGACGGGAAATGCACCGCCTGGCTCAGGCGCTGGCGCCAACCGCCGGTGCCCTTGCGTGAGCCCGATACCGGCGCGAGGGAATGCATCTGCGCAATCTGCTTCTGCGACTCAAGGTAGAACGCCTTGTGCAGCCCCCACATCATCAGCAGCAGGATCATCGAGAACGGTAGCGAGGTCAGCACCACGGCCGACTTGAGCGAGTCGATGCTGCCGGCAAACAGCAGCGCGCTGGTCACCAACGCGGTCATCGCGCCCCAGAACACCCGCAGCCACTTCGGCCCGTCTTCATCGGCGTTGCCGCCTTTGGCCGACAAGGTCGAGAGCACCACCGTGCCGGAGTCGGCCGAGGTGACGAAGAACACGAAGCTGATAAACACCGTGACCGCGATAACGGTCTTGCTCCACGGGTAGGTTTCCAGCAGCAGGTAGAGGCTCATCGACGGGTCATCAATGGCCGACTGTCCCAGCGCCGTGAGGCCGTGGTTGAGCACCTGGTCGATGGCGCTGTTGCCGAAGATCGACATCCACGCCAGGGTGAAGCCCAGCGGGATCAACAGCACGCCGAACACGAATTCACGGATGGTACGACCGCGGGAAATGCGCGCGATAAACAGGCCTACGAACGGCGACCATGCGATCCACCAGGCCCAATAGAACACGGTCCAGCCGCCCAGCCAGTCGCTCGGTTTGTCGTAGGCGTAGAGGTCGAAACTCTTGGTCGGCAAGGCGCCGAGGTAGTCGCCGATGTTCTGGATCAGGGTGTTGAGCAAGTGCTGGGTAGGGCCGGCGAACAACACGAACAGCAGCAGCGCGCAGGCCAGCAGCATGTTGATGTCGGACATCACCCGCACGCCCTTGTCGACGCCGGAGACCGCCACCAGGATCGCCGCGCCCATCATCAAGGTGATGAGGCCGACCTGGATCCACTGGGTGTGGGCCACGCCGAACAGGTAATCGAGCCCGGAGTTGAGATGCAACACGCCAAAGCCCATGTCGGCGCCGAGGCCGAACACCGTGGCGATGATGCCGAAGCCGTCCACCGCATAACCGATGGGGCCGTTGATGCGCTTGCCGATCAGCGGATACAGCGCCGAGCGCAACGCCAGCGGCAGGTTATGCCGGTAGGCGAAGTACGCCAGGGCCATGCCGACGAAGGCGAACACGCCCCAGCCATGCAGGCCCCAGTGCAGAAACAGGATCTGCATGGCCTGGCGCGCCGCGTCACCGTTCAGGGCCTCGCCCTGGGGCGGTTGCACCAGGTGAGTCAGGGGTTCGGACACGCAGAAGAAAAACAGCGTGATGCTGATCCCGGCGGCGAACAGCATGCCGGCCCAGGACAGGTAACTGAATTCGGGCTCGTCGTGGTCGGCACCGAGTTTGATCTTGCCGTAGCCCGATAACGCGGTGACCACCACGAAGACCAGATACAGGGTCATCGCCAGCATGTAGTACCAGCCGACCGTGTTGGCCGCCCAGTTTTGTGCGGCCAGCAGCCAGGCGCCGGCTTGTTCGGGAATCGCGATGACGGTCAGGCCGAACAGCAGGATGAAGCTCGCGGCGAAGTAAAACACCGGCGGGTTCATGCGGACCAGACCGCTGGAAGGTGTGGACGATGCACTCATGTAGGGCGCACCTCAAGGGTATGGGATGTGGCTGTAAAAAACGGACTCAGCAAAGGTAAGCCTCCTGTTGTGAGCGGGCAGCGAACCACCGATTTAACTTGAACGAACAGTCAAGTTAAACATGGATAGGGGTTTGAGGACTAATCGCAGGGCCGAGTGGTAGGTGTTTCCTACACTAGCTCAAGGAAAGGTATGACGTATGAGGATGACGAAACGTTCAGCGATTGCTGAGTGAAATACTGGCCGAGACTGGAACGCGATCCATTGTGGGAGCTGGCTTGCCTGCGATTGCGGTGGGTCAGCCATACATCTGTTGCTGGTACACCGCTATCGCAGGCAAGCCAGCTCCCACATTTGATCTGTGTGATCTTGAGAGAGGGGTTCTACTTCTGCGTCCCATCATCATGCTGCAGATTCGCCTGGGTCAGGTTCGCCCCCGCCGGCACACTGCGCGTCAGCCACACATTGCCGCCAATGGTCGAGCCCTTGCCGATCGTAATCCGCCCCAGGATTGTCGCCCCGGCATAGATCACCACATCATCCTCGACAATCGGATGCCGCGGATGGCCTTTCTGCAATTGCCCATCCTCATCCGCCGGGAAACGCTTGGCGCCCAATGTCACGGCCTGGTAGATCCGTACCCGCTCGCCGATGATCGCCGTCTCGCCAATCACCACACCCGTCCCGTGGTCGATAAAGAAGCTCGGGCCGATCTGCGCGCCCGGGTGAATATCAATCCCGGTCGCCGAATGCGCGATTTCCGCGCTGATGCGCGCCAGCAACGGCAAGCCTGCCCGATACAAGTGGTGCGCCAGGCGATGGTGAATCACCGCCAAAATCCCCGGGTAGCACAACAGCACTTCATCCACGCTGCGCGCCGCCGGGTCGCCGTGGTAGGCGGCGAGCACGTCGGTGTCCAACAGGCTGCGCAAGCCTGGCAACGCCAGGGCGAAATCCTGGATCAGGTGGATGGCATGGGCGTCGACTTCACTGTCATCCTCGCCACCTTGCCGCGCGGCATATCGCAGCTCCAGGCGCGCCTGGGCGAGCAATGCATTCAGCGCCACATCCAGGGTGTGGCCGACGTAGAAGTCTTCACTTTCTTCACGCAGGTCCACCGGCCCCAGACGCATGGGGAACAGCGCACCACACAACGCCTCGAGAATCTGCGCCACGGCTTCCCGTGAAGGCAGCTCGCGCCCGCCCTGCTCGCCGCTGACCCGGCCGTTGCGGGTGCGCCACTGGTCCCGGGCGCTGCGCAGCTGGCTGACGATGGTCTGTAATTGCCAATGACTGGAACGCTCACTCACGGTCTTCACTCCTGACGAAATGCCCATCACTTTACGGCAAGGAACCTGAGCGTCCTTAAGAACCAATAGTGCAATGCTAATAACCCGCCGACATAAGCGATTGGCGGTTGCCGACGCAAAAGTGCCTGCCTATAGTCCCAGCATCTCTGACCACCCGTGCGTAGCCATGATCAAACAACAGCTCGACCGCTTTAACCGTCTGGAACTGCTGGGCGGCGCCACCGCCCTGGAAAAACTCGAGCGGCTGTCGGCCTGGCTGGGGCGTGACGTCTACGTCAAACGCGACGACACCACGCCGCTGGCGATGGGCGGCAACAAGCTGCGCAAACTCGAATACCTTGCCGCCGATGCGCTGGCCCAGGGTGCCGATACCCTGGTGACCGCCGGCGCGATCCAGTCCAACCATGTACGCCAGACCGCTGCGCTGGCCGCCAAGCTGGGCCTGGGCTGCGTTGCCCTGCTGGAAAACCCGACGGGCACCGAAGACCCCAACTACCTGGCCAACGGCAACCGCCTGTTGCTGGAGCTGTTCGACGCCAAGGTCGAGTTGGTGGAGAACCTGGACAACGTCGACGACCAGCTCAACGCCCTCGCCGACCGCCTGCGCAGCAACGGCAAGAAGCCGTACCTGGTGCCCATCGGCGGCTCCAACGCCCTCGGCGCCCTGGGTTACGTGCGCGCCGGGCTGGAGCTGGCCGGGCAGATTGAAGACAGCGGCATCCCGTTCTCCACCGTGGTCCTGGCCTCCGGCAGCGCCGGCACCCACAGCGGCCTGGCCCTGGCGCTGGCCGAAGTACTGCCCGAGCTGCAAGTGATTGGCATAACGGTGTCCCGTACCGACGAAGCCCAGCGCCCCAAGGTGCAGGGCCTGGCCGAACGTACCGCCGAACTGCTCGGCGTGCCGCTGCCGGACGCGTTCAAGGTGATCCTGTGGGACGAGTACTTCGCCCCCCGTTATGGCGAGCCGAGTGCCGGCACGCTGGCGGCGATCAAGCTGGTAGCCAGCCAGGAAGGCCTGCTGCTGGACCCGGTCTACACGGGCAAGGCCATGGCCGGGTTGCTGGATGGCATTGGACGCCAGCGCTTTGAAGAGGGGCCGATCATCTTCCTGCACACGGGTGGCGCACCGGCGTTGTTTGCTTATGATTCGAGCTTTTGATATTCCATAAAGAAATATCAATCTGATTTTATATTATTTTCAAGTCTTAAAAACCGGCTTTATAGTCGCGCCGTAGGCGAGCTTGATGGCGATACGCATGACTGGGCAGATCCAAAACACCGAGTTGATGCAATCGCGGGCAAGCCCGGCTCCCACACACCGCGCTTTTAAGGCAGGATACGACTACCGCGTCACCTGCATCGCTCAACATAAAAAACACAGGGGCTCTTCATGACTATTTCCGTATTCCGTCGCACGTTACTGGTTGGCACATTGGGGCTGGCGCTTGGCGCCGGGTGGCTCGGTCAGGCAGTTGCCGGCGAGCAGTTGGACAACATCAAGAAAGCCGGCGAAATCAAGATTGGCCTGGAAGGCACCTACCCGCCGTTCAGCTTCGTCGATGAAAGCGGCAAGCTCAGCGGTTTCGAGGTCGAGTTGTCTGAAGCGCTGGCCAAGAAGCTGGGCGTCAAGGTCAAGCTGCAAGCCACGCCGTGGGATGGCATCCTCGCCGCCCTGGAATCCAAGCGTCTGGATGCGGTCGTCAACCAGGTGACCATCTCCGATGCGCGCAAGGAAAAGTATGACTTCTCCAAGCCTTACACCGTCTCCGGGATCCAGGCGCTGACCCTGGCGAAGAACGTCGACACCATCAAGACCGCCGACGACCTGGCCGGCAAGAAAATCGGTGTGGGCCTGGGCACCAACTACGAACAATGGCTCAAGGAAAACCAACCGAAAGCCATCGTCAAAACCTACAACGATGACCCAACCAAGTTCCAGGACCTGCGCATCGGCCGTGTCGACGCCATCCTGATCGACCGCCTCGCCGCGCTGGAATACGCGAAAAAAGCCAAGGACACCGCCGCTGCAGGTGCTGCGTTCTCCCGTCAGGAAGCCGGTATTGCCCTGCGCAAAGGCGAGCCTGAACTGCTGGCCGCGGTGAACAAGGCTCTGGACGAACTGCGCGCCGACGGTACCTTGAAGAAGCTGTCCGAGAAGTACTTCAACGCTGACGTTACTCAATAATGGAAGCAGGTTTCCAACTCGCGCTGGACTCCGCGCCCTTTCTGCTCAAGGGCGCGTACTTCACGGTCATCCTTAGCCTCGGCGGGATGTTTTTCGGCTTGCTGCTGGGCTTCGGCCTGGCCTTGATGCGCCTGTCGCGCTTCAAGCTGTTGAGCTGGACCGCCCGCGTCTACGTGTCGTTCTTTCGCGGCACGCCCTTGCTGGTACAGCTGTTCCTGATCTACTACGGCTTGCCGCAAGTGGGCATCGAGCTGGATCCGATCCCGGCGGCCATGATCGGCTTTTCGCTGAACATGGCTGCTTACGCCTGTGAAATCCTGCGTGCCGCCATCGGTTCCATCGAGCGCGGCCAGTGGGAAGCTGCGGCCAGTATCGGTATGACCCGTGCGCAGACCCTGCGCCGGGCCATCCTGCCGCAGGCCATGCGCACGGCCTTGCCGCCGTTGGGCAACAGCTTTATTTCCCTGGTCAAGGACACCGCCCTGGCCGCCACCATCCAGGTGCCGGAGCTGTTCCGCCAGGCGCAATTGGTCTCGGCCCGTACCTTCGAAATTTTCACCATGTATCTGTCCGCCGCCTTGATCTACTGGATTCTTGCCAGCGTCCTGGCGCACGTGCAAAACCGCCTGGAAGCACGAGTCAACCGGCATGACCTGGAGTCTTGAAGCATGATCGTGGTTGAAAAACTGACCAAACAATTCAAGGGTCAGGTGGTGCTTAACGGGATCGACCTTGAGGTCAAGGAAGGCGAAGTCGTCGCCATCATCGGCCCCAGCGGTTCCGGCAAGACCACCTTGCTGCGCTGCCTGAATTTCCTCGAAGAACCCACCAGTGGCCGAATCAAGGTCGGTGACATCGAGATCGACAGCAGCCGCCCGCTCAACCAACAGCAAAGCCTGGTGCGGCGCCTGCGCCAGCACGTGGGTTTTGTGTTCCAGAACTTCAACCTGTTCCCGCACCGCACGGCCCTGGAGAACGTCATCGAAGGCCCGATCGTGGTCAAGAAGATGCCCCGGACCGCCGCAGATGCCCTGGGCCGCAAGCTATTGGCCCGGGTCGGCCTGGCAGGCAAGGAAGACGCCTACCCACGCCGCCTCTCCGGTGGGCAGCAGCAACGGGTGGCCATTGCCCGGGCCCTGGCGATGGAGCCGGAGGTGATCCTGTTCGATGAGCCGACTTCGGCCCTGGACCCGGAGCTGGTAGGCGAAGTGCTGGCGACCATTCGCAGCCTCGCGGAAGAAAACCGCACCATGGTCATCGTGACCCACGAAATGAGTTTCGCCCGGGATGTGGCCAACCGGGTGATCTTCTTCGACAAGGGCGTCATTGTTGAACAAGGCGAAGCCAAGGCGCTGTTTGCCAACCCGAAAGAAGAACGTACCCGGCAGTTTCTCAGCAAGTTCATCAACAACTAACTTGCGCCGATTCATTGTAAGAAGCTTCGCTTTATAGAGTTGCCGAAAGGCAACTCGCCTCTTTAGTGTTTTTGGGGAAAAACCCTTTATTCATTGGGTAAAAGTCCCCCTGAAGCACGCACTTGCAGCGCCCTCCCAGTAAGACCCTTCTGAATATTCCATAACCCCCTGTTTGCCCCGCCCAACCTCTTGACGCCAACTAACCAAGCCTCTTATCTAACGTCCAGAGGATTGGATCCATTCTGGTTTTTTATTAAATCGTTTCTTTCGGACTACGTCGCCTGCCCGCGCCTGATGTCCGGAACGATTGCTGCTGGCTGCACCAAGGAGATTATTTATGAAGCGTATTTCCACCCAGGCGCTGCTCACTGCCCCGACCTTGCCCCAGGCCCATCGAGAAGGCATCAATGCCCTCGCTGCGACAAACCTGCAGGTCGATATCGCGCCTTACTGCGGCATGGACGAGGGCGACCTGATCGAGTTGTTCTGGAACAACTGCTTTGCCGCCTCCCGGCGCATCACCGCCGGCAAGATCGGCATGCCCACCAGCCTGCGAGTGCCGGAGAGCTTTGTGCAAAATGGCCCGGCACGGATTCATTACCGGGTCATGCAGGTCGGTCACGGCCCGGCGCGCTCGGCCATCACCCGGGTGCAGGTCAAGACCGACTACCCCGGCGGCATGCCCTCGGCACTGAGCCTTGATGAAAACCAGAACCTGGCCGCCGTCAGCCTGCCCGAGACCATCCGTCGCCATGGCGTCAACAGCAGCCAGATCCGCCGTGGCGTGCCCCTGACCATCGAGCCGTACCTGAACATGGCGACCGATGACGAGATCACCCTGCGCTGGGGTGACGTGCGCCTGGACCTGCCGAGCATCCAGGCCGACGATGTGGGCAAGGCGGTGCAGGTGTGGGTGCCGTCGGCCATCATTGTCGAAGCCGGGGATGACCATCGTCTCGAGGTGACCTACTGCATTCTCGACCGGGTCGGCAACAATTCAAGCTGGGCGCCAGCCCGCATCCTGCGCATCGCCGCGCTCGCTCCCCAGGCCCCGACCAGCCCCGCCAGGGCCCCGCTGGCCTACCAACCCCGTCGCCCCGGCTCGCCCTGTGAACCGGGGTGACAGACCTTCTATGCATATTCCTAAAAGTTAGTTTATTAAAAAATTTAACACGCTTAGGGTATATGCACCGGACCACCGGACATTCCTGATTTTTTTATCTTTTCAACGGATGTGAGGTAGGTATGGTCAAAATTACCCCGGTGCGTAACGCCAGGGCATTGCGTGCAGCCAAGGAGCGGCGCTGATGTCTAACTTGGCACAAACACCCCCCCAGAGTGATCTGGACGTTGCCCCGCTGTTGTTGCCCGCCAAAGTGCTGCGCAACGACGCCGAGGCCCTGAGCGCCGCCCACGAGCTGGCACAGGCCGCGCGCCTGCAAGCGGCCAGGCGCGATCAGCAACGCAAACTGCCCTGGGCTGAAATCGAACACTTCACCCGCAGCGGCCTGGGCAGTATTTCCATTCCCCGTGAGTACGGCGGCCCGCAGGTGTCCTTCGTGACCCTGGCCGAGGTGTTCGCGATCATCAGCGCGGCCGACCCGGCGCTGGGGCAAATCCCGCAGAACCATTTCGGCATCCTGCACGTGCTGCAAGGTGCGGCCAGCGAGCGCCAGAAAAAGCAGCTGTTCCAGAGCGTGCTGGACGGCTGGCGCATCGGCAACGGCGGCCCGGAACGCGGTACCAAAAACACCCTGGACCTCAAGTCACGCATCACCGCCGAAGGTGACGGCTACGTCGTCAGTGGCCAGAAGTTCTACTCCACTGGCGCGCTGTTCGCCCATTGGGTGGCGGTCAAGGCCTTGAACGATGACGGCAAAGTCGTCATGGCGTTCGTGCGCCGTGGCACCGAAGGCCTGCGTATCGTCGATGACTGGTCAGGCTTTGGCCAACGCACCACCGCCAGCGGCACAGTGCTGCTGGATCAAGTGGCGGTGGACGCCGAACTGGTGGTGGAAACCTGGCGACTCGGCGAAACACCGGGCATCCAGGGTGCAGTCTCGCAATTGATCCAGGCGGCCATCGACGCCGGCATCGCCCGTGGCGCGATCGACGACACCATCAGCTTTGTACGCGAACGCTCGCGGCCATGGATCGACGCCAAGGTCGAACGGGCCAGCGATGACCTGTATGTGATCGCCGATATCGGCAAGCTGAAGATCGAACTGCACGCCGCTGAAGCCCTGCTGCGCAAGGCCGGCCAGGTACTGGACCAAGTCAGCGCCGCGCCGATCACCGCGCAGTCCGCCGCACGCGCCTCGATTGCCGTGGCCGAAGCCAAGGTGCTGACCACCGAGATTTCCCTGCTCGCCAGCGAAAAGCTGTTCGAGCTGGCCGGCAGCCGCGCGACCCTCGCCGAATTCAACCTCGACCGCCACTGGCGCAACGCCCGGGTGCACACCCTGCACGACCCGGTGCGCTGGAAGTACCACGCGGTGGGCGCTTACCACCTCAACGGCACTTTGCCTGCCCGGCATTCCTGGATTTAACGACCAGACCTCTGGAGAAACCTATGACCCTTTCTCATCACGTCGCGGTTATTACCAGCGATGAACAAGCCCTCATTGTCGCCAGCGACCTGGCCGAAGACTTCCGCCGCGACAGCGCCTTGCGTGACCGTGAACGCCGCCTGCCCTTGCCTGAGCTGGACGTGTTTTCCCGCTCCGGCCTGTGGGGCATCAGCGTACCCAAGGAGTTCGGTGGTGCCGGCGTTTCCAACGTCACCCTGGCCAAGGTCACGGCACTGATTGCCCAGGCGGATGCGTCCCTGGGGCAGATCCCGCAGAACCATTTTTATGCCCTCGAAGTGCTGCGGGTGAACGGCAGCCCGGCGCAGCAAAAACGCCTGTACGCCGAAGTGCTCGCCGGCCAGCGCTTCGGCAATGCGCTGGCAGAACTGGGCACCAAGACCGCCCACGACCGCATCACCAAGATCACCCGCGACGGTGACGGTTTCCGTATCACCGGCCGCAAGTTCTACTCGACCGGCGCGATCTACGCCCAACGTATTTCCACTTCCGTGGTGGACGAAAACGGTGTGCAGCAACTGGCCTTTGTCACCCGTGACAGCGAGGGCCTGAGCGTGATCGACGACTGGAGCG
The DNA here is from genome assembly GCF_013385495.1 of Pseudomonas sp. F8002. Lineage (NCBI taxonomy): Bacteria > Pseudomonadati > Pseudomonadota > Gammaproteobacteria > Pseudomonadales > Pseudomonadaceae > Pseudomonas > Pseudomonas sp. F8002. The sequence continues at coordinate 142,377 of NZ_JACAPW010000010.1, forward strand.
GCTTCGGCCAGCGCACCACCGGCAGCGGTTCGGTGGTGTTCGATAACGTGTGGGTCGCGGCCCAGGACGTGATCCCGTTCCAGAGTGCCTTCGAGCGCCCGACCACTGTCGGCCCGCTGGCGCAGATCCTTCACGCCGCCATCGACACCGGTATCGCCCGCGCTGCCTATGAGGATGCGCTGCACTTCGTGCGCACCAAGACCCGGCCGTGGATCGACGCCACCAGCGACAAGGCCACCGAAGATCCGCTGACCCTGAAAAGCTTCGGCCACTTGAGCATCCGCCTGCACGCCACCGAAGCCCTGCTGGAACGCTCAGGCGAATTCCTCGACCGCGCCCAGGCCGACAGCAATGCCGACACCGTCGCGGCCGCATCCATCGCGGTCGCCGAAGTGCGCGCCCTCAGCACCGAGATTTCCCTGGCGGCCGGCAGCACCCTGTTCGAACTCGCCGGCAGCCAGGCGACCCTCGCCGAACACGGCCTGGACCGCCACTGGCGCAACGCCCGGGTGCACACCCTGCACGACCCGGTGCGCTGGAAGTACTTTGCTGTGGGCAATTACTACCTCAACGATGAAAACCCGCCACTGCGGGGGACTATCTGATGGCGAAGAAAAAGATCCTGCTCAATGCCTTCAATATGAACTGCATCGGGCACATCAACCATGGCCTGTGGACCCATCCACGGGACAACTCGACCCAGTACAAAACCATCGAGTACTGGACCGAACTGGCGCAGTTGCTGGAACGCGGACTGTTCGACGGGCTGTTCATCGCCGACATCGTCGGCGTGTATGACGTCTACCAGAACTCGGTGGACGTGCCGCTCAAGGAAGCGATCCAGCTGCCGGTCAACGACCCGTTGCTGCTGGTCTCGGCCATGGCGGCGGTGACCAAAAACCTTGGCTTCGGCCTGACCGCCAACCTCACCTACGAACCGCCGTATCTGTTCGCCCGGCGCATGTCGACCCTCGACCACCTGAGCCGCGGCCGGGTGGGCTGGAACATCGTCACCGGCTACCTCGACAGCGCTGCCAAGGCCATGGGCCTGACCGAGCAGGTCGAGCACGACCGGCGCTACGACCAGGCCGACGAATACCTGGAAGTGCTCTACAAACTCTGGGAAGGCAGCTGGGAAAACGACGCGGTGATCAACGATCCGCAGGCGCGGGTGTATGCCCAGCCGGAGAAAGTGCACAAGATCGAGCACAAGGGCGAGTTCTATCAGGTCGAGGGCTATCACCTGTGCGAGCCGTCGCCGCAACGCACGCCGGTGCTGTTCCAGGCGGGCAGCTCCGACCGTGGGCTGCTGTTTGCCGGGCGTCACGCCGAGTGCGTGTTCATCAGCGGGCAGAACAAGGCCTCGACCAAGATCCAGGTGGACAAGGTGCGCGCCAGCGCCGTGGAAGCCGGGCGTAACCCGGACGACATCAAGGTGTTCATGGGGCTGAACGTGATTGTCGGCGCCACCGAAGAAGCTGCGTGGGCCAAGCACGCCGAGTACCTGAGCTACGCCAGTGCGGAAGCCGGCGTGGCGCATTTCTCGGCATCCACGGCGATTGATTTTTCACAGTACGAAATCGACGAACCGATCCAGTACGTGAAGAGCAACGCCATCCAGTCCGCGACCAAGAACCTGCAGAACAATGACTGGACCCGGCGCAAGTTGCTTGAGCAGCACGCCCTGGGCGGGCGCTACATCACCCTGGTGGGTTCGCCGGCACAGGTGGCGGATGAACTTGAATCTTGGATCAGCGAAACCGGCCTGGATGGCTTCAACCTGACGCGCATCGTCACCCCGGAAAGCTACGTCGACTTCATCGAACTGGTGGTGCCGGAGCTGCAGCGCCGGGGCTCGTACAAGACCGCGTATGACACCGGGACGCTGCGGGAGAAAGTCTTCCACCACTCCGCGCACCTGCCTGAACAACACACCGGCTCCACCTACCGCCACTGAACCAAAATGTGGGAGCTGGCTTGCCTGCTCCCACAGTTGACCGAGTTGTTTGCACTCACACCTTATGACTGGAAATCCACTATGAAAAAAACATTGCTCAGCCACCCAGTCAAAGCACTGGCGCTCGCCCTCGGATTGTTCAGCTCGGCGGTATTCGCCGCTGACGCTCCCTTGAAAGTCGGCACCACCGCCGCCTTCGCCATTCCACTGGAGGCCGCCGCCTCCGAGGCCGGCAAACAGGGTTTGAAAGTCGAACTGGTGGAATTCACCGACTGGATCGCACCCAACGTCAGCCTGGCAGCCGGCGATATCGACGTGAACTACTTCCAGCACATCCCGTTTTTGGAAAACGCCAAGGCCGCCGCCGGCTTTGACCTGGTGCCGTACGCGCCGGGCATCATCAACAACGTCGGGCTGTATTCGAAGAAGTACAAGAGCATCAACGACCTGCCCCAGGGCGCCAGCGTGGCGATTGCCAACGACCCGATCAACAGCGGTCGCGGCTTGCAACTGCTGGCCAAGGCCGGCTTGATCACGCTCAAGCCGGGCGTGGGCTACAAGGCCACTGAAGAAGACATCGTCACCAACCCGAAGAAGATCAAGATCCTGCAAGTCGAAGCCGTGCAACTGGTGCGCGCCTATGACGACGCCGACCTGGTGCAGGGCTACCCGGCGTATATCCGCCTGTCCAAGACCTTCGATGCCGAGTCAGCGCTGCTGTTCGACGGCCTCGACCACCCGGAATACGTGATCCAGTTCGTGGTCCAGCCCAAGAGCAAAACCGACCCGCGGGTGATCAAGTTCGTCGACATCTACCAGCACTCGCCGGTGGTGCGCGCCGCGTTGGATAAATCCCTTGGCAAGCTCTACCAAGTGGGCTGGGAAGATAAAAAATGACCGCCGCCCACTCTCAACTGCGCGACCTGGGCCTGCCGCCCAGGGACGCCGAGCAGACAGAACTGCACCCGGACCTGAACCGCGCGCACGTGCGCTTTATCAACCTGGGCAAGACCTATGACGGCCAATCCGTGCCCGCCCTGCAAGGCATCGACCTGGCGATCCAGCGCGGCGAAGTCTTTGGCATCATCGGCCGCAGCGGCGCCGGCAAGTCGTCGCTGATCCGCACCATCAACCGCCTGGAACAACCGAGCAGCGGCCGGGTATTGATTGACCAGGTGGACATCGGCGACTTCGACGAAGACCGCCTGGTCGCCCTGCGCCGACGCATCGGCATGATCTTCCAGCACTTCAACCTGATGTCGGCCAAGACTGTGTGGCAGAACGTCGAACTGCCGTTGAAAGTCGCAGGCGTGCCCAAGGAGCAGCGCGAGAAGAAGGTTCGTGAACTGCTGGAATTGGTCGGTTTGCAGGATAAGCACAAGGCTTACCCGGCGCAGCTGTCCGGCGGGCAGAAACAGCGGGTGGGCATCGCCCGCTCACTGGTGCATGACCCACAGATTCTGTTGTGCGATGAAGCCACTTCGGCGCTCGACCCTGAGACCACGCAATCCATCCTCGGCCTGCTGCGGGAGATCAACAAACGCCTGGGCTTGACCATCGTGCTGATCACCCACGAAATGGCCGTGATTCGCGAAATCTGCGACCGCGTGGTGGTGCTGGAACACGGCCATGTGGTCGAGCAAGGCCCGGTGTGGGAAGTGTTCGGCAACCCGCAGCATGAGGTCAGTAAAACCCTGCTGGCGCCGCTGCAACATGGCCTGCCTGAAGAGTTGCAAAGCCGCCTGCAGGCCAATCCGACCTCAAAGGACGCCGCCGTGGTGCTGCGCTTGCAACTGACTGGCAGTGCCGAAGACGAACCCGATCTTGCTGCGTTGTTCAGCGCCCTCGGCGGGCGCGTGCGCTTGCTGCAAGGCGGTGTGGAACGCATCCAGGGCCACGCCTTGGGGCAATTGCTGCTGGCGGTGAGCGGCTCGTCCCTGACCGCCGAAGAACTGCGCAGCCGCGCCGGGCGCTGGGCACAACAGGTGGAGGTGCTGGGCTATGTGGTTTGATCGTTTATTGCAGGGCGCCATCGACACACTGTTGATGGTCGGAGTGTCGTCGTTGATTGCATTGCTGGTGGGGATTCCGCTGGCGGTGTTCCTGGTGACCAGCGACAAGGGCGGCATCTATCAGGCGCCTGCCTTGAATCGGGTGCTGGGGGCGTTCGTTAACCTGTTCCGCTCGATCCCGTTTTTGATTTTGATGGTGGCGCTGATTCCGTTCACCCGGTTGATCGTCGGCACCACCTATGGCGTGTGGGCGGCGGTGGTGCCGTTGACCATCGCGGCCACGCCGTTCTTTGCGCGGATCGCCGAAGTCAGCTTGCGCGAAGTCGACCACGGCTTGATCGAGGCGGCGCAGGCCATGGGTTGCCGGCGCTGGCATATCGTCTGGCATGTGCTGCTGCCGGAGGCGCTGCCGGGGATTGTCGGCGGGTTCACGATTACCCTGGTGACGATGATCAACTCCTCGGCCATGGCCGGGGCAATTGGCGCCGGTGGGCTGGGGGATATTGCCTATCGCTATGGCTATCAGCGTTTTGACACGCAGATCATGCTCACCGTGATTGTGCTGCTGGTGATCCTGGTAGCCGTGATTCAGTTGGGCGGCGATCGGTTGGCCAGGGTTCTGAACAAGAGGTGAGGTATAGTCGGGCCATCTCAGCGCCCGGTATAACCCGCCATGAAACTCGCCCCCGACGACCTCGACCAGATCACCTCCACCACCCTTGGCCACTACAACAAAGTGGCCGAGGATTTTCGTGAAGGCACCCGCGATCACGATGTGAGCCAGAACATTGATGCGTTGCTGCGGCATATCCAGGGCGACGCACCGTTTACCGTGCTGGACTTCGGCTGCGGGCCGGGGCGGGATTTGCAGACGTTTACCCGCATGGGCCACATCGCGGTGGGGCTCGATGGTTCGGAGCGCTTTGCACAGATGGCCCGGGAAGACAGCGGCTGTGAAGTGCTGCAACAGGACTTCCTGAAGCTGGATTTGCCGGCCGGCCGTTTCGACGGGATCTTCGCCAATGCGGTGCTGTTTCATATTCCCAAGCAGGAACTGCCGCGCATTCTTGGGCAGTTGCATGGGGCGTTGAAGGTCGGTGGAGTGTTGTTCAGCTCAAACCCTCGAGGTGAAAACCAGGAGGGCTGGAATGGGCCGCGGTATGGCTCGTATCACGACTTGCAGGCGTGGCAGGAATTGCTGACGGCTGCGGGGTTTGTGGAGCTGGAGCATTACTACCGGCCAGCGGGATTGCCTCGGGAACAACAGCCGTGGCTGGCGAGTGTGTGGCGCAAGCTGTAGGTCTTTGTTGTTTGGGCTTACGCCTTCGCGAGCAAGCCCGCTCCCACATTTTGGAATGCATTCCCCTGTGGGAGCGGGCTTGCTCGCGAAGGACTCACAGCCGCCACTCATCCACCTGATACACCACAGCCTGGGCGCCAGGTACAAAAGCCGTAATACGCCCCTCAGCAAAATTCGCCACCAACCGCGTCCCATCGGCAAACGTGGTCTGCTGCACCTGTTTATCTTCCGTCAGCCAGCGAAAATCGGTCATCGCCTGAGTCGCCAACCGCTCATGCAGCGGCCGGAAGAACGCGTCCTGGCGCTGAATCACCGGCAAGCGCTGCTTCACTGTCGCCGCACTCAGGTGATACAGCGGCGGCACGTTGTAGAGCAGTTGCGTCAGCTCGTTTTCGGCCCGCACGTTGCTCAGTTTCAGGCTGTCGAACAGCCAATGGTGGGTGGTGATCACCGAGCCATGGAACACCGCCTGATACAGCGGCAGGCGCATCGTCGGGTCAAAGTAGACCGTGCGAAACGGCTCTTTCAACGGCACCGACTTGAAGAACACCGCCGGCTGTTCCAGCGGGTACCAAGCCCCGACGTAATACGGCGACTGCTTGTCCTTGGTCATCTCACGATCACCCCAGCCCAGCACCGGCGTTTGCATGCCGTGGGCAAACAGGATGCCTCGGGCGGTGATCGCGTTGCCGTCCTCGGAACCTGCCGGCAACTTCAGCGCCGTATTGATCCAGCGGGCCGCATCGATATTGCCTTCGGCATTTTGTGCCTGGGTCATGCTCGCACCCGTGCGATAGCTGTCGAACAACATGCTGGTGGCATAGGCGTCGAGGAACCAGGCGTTGAACCCGGACTTGGCCTGCACCGCCTTGATCCGCGCCTCCAGCAACGGCCGCACGCAGCGCGGGTCGGTGTAGTGGCCGGACTTCTGGAAGCCTGTCTTGAGCTGGCCGCCCTTCAACACGATCGCGCACTCGCCATAGGCCTTGCTGCCCAGGTGCGCGGTGGTCCAGTCGGGATTTTCGGTGGCCGACAGTGCCGTTTCATAAGAGTCGTAGGGCGCCATCAAGTAACCGGCGTCGACCCCGGTCTTCACCGCCTCAGGATGCCAGAGCCCGCCTTCCCAGCCTTCGCCCTGGGTCACCAACAAGCGTTTGAGGCCAGCGCCTTTCAATGCATTGGTGACCGACAAGGTATTGCCCCAGGTCTCGGGCGTTGCGCTCAATGCACCCGCAAAAGCCACGGCCAACTCACGACGCAGAGCACCATAGCCATCAGCGAGTTGGGTCATATTCGGCTCGGTGGAGGGCTGCCAGCTTTGCCGGGCCTTTGTGTTGATCGCCGCGTTCAGGCCGCGCAGCAGGACAGCCTGCTCATACGGTTGCTTGACCTGCCGAACCTGCGCAGCCTCTTTGTCCAGCAAGCCATTCAATTCAGCCGCCAAGCCTTTGCCGCTGCGTAGCAGCTTGAGCAGTTGCGGCCAGTCGCGCACATCCCCCGGAGCCAGCAGATCATTGCCCCACAGGTAGATATGGCTGGCGCCCAGCAGCTTTTCCGCTTCCGGGGTTTGCCGCAACTTGTCCGCCAACGGTTCAAACAGTCCCTGCTCCACCAGCCACTGGTGATAACGCTTGGCGCCGGCCAGCGGGTCGCTTTCGCCCAGGTGCAACAGAACGGTCATCGGCGCTGCGGGGTCCAGCGTGGTGAATTCATGGAAGGCGGACAACGCCAGTCCTTTGCCGTCGGCCTGCCAGTGCAGACGGTTGTTGTAAGGATTGGTCATCAGCCAGTTGAGGGTAAACGCGCCGTGATCCACGCCCCACAGCGGCAAGCTGAGGTCCTGGGTGGTGTTGACGTCGCCCTGTTCCAGCAGGAAGTCCTGCCACACACCATTGCCCGCCGGCACGTAATGCCCCTCGGCCAGGGGCCAGATCAGGCCCTTGCCCATGGCGCTGGCGGGTTGGCGCAGGATCGCCAACTCACCGGCATCACGGGCGGCAATCGTCAGGGCAAGATCCCGTTGCTCGAGGGTGGCGCTCAGGCGATAGGCGCCATCGTCCCATTGCCAACTGGCCTGACGGGTGCTTTGGGAGAGCTGGTTGACCCTGTGCGCAGGGCCTCCGCTTGAAGCCTGCACAGCGGTCTTGTCGCTGGGGAAAACGTGGATCGCAAGGGTCGCCGGGTCGATCTCAACCCGCCACAGGGCGTTCTCCAGCACCGTGCCGGCAAGGGCCACGGGCGACAGTAACAAGCTACAAACCAGCAGGAAACAACGCATGGGGCAGGCCTTGACAAAAGGATCAGGCCCGGAGGGTAAAACAATTGATCGGGTGCGAAGGGCAAAAAAATGTTTCAGGGAACATTCCCACGTCCGTGTAGGAATGTCACCGCTGTGGCCGTCAGGCTTGTTCTTTCTTCGGCTCGCGAATCTTGTACCAGGCCACGTACAGCGCCGGCAGGAACAGCAGCGTGAGCAAGGTGGCGATGATGATCCCGCCGATCATCGCGTAGGCCATCGGGCCCCAGAACACTTCACGGGCGATAGGGATCATGCCCAGGCTGGCCGCTGCTGCGGTCAGCAGGATCGGCCGGCGCCGGTGTTCGGTAGCTTCCACCACCGCGTCCCACGGCGTGTAGCCGTCGCGCTCGTAGGCGTCGATCTGCGTCACCAGGATCACCGAGTTACGGATGATGATGCCGATCAGCGCAAGGATCCCGAGAATCGCCACAAAGCCCATGGGCGTGCCCGTGGGAATCAGCGCCAACACCACGCCAATCAGCCCCAGCGGCGCCACGCTGGCCACCAGGAACATCTTCTGCACGCTGTGCAGCTGGATCATCAGGAAGGTCGCCATCAGAAACAGCATCAACGGCACTACCTTGGCAATCGGGCCCTGGGCCTTGCCGCTTTCTTCCACGGTGCCGCCGGTGGCGACCTTGTAGCCCACCGGCAACCCAGCACTGAACTTGTCGATGTCCGGCTTGAGCTGTTTCACCAGGTCGGTCGGCTGCATGTCGTCGCGCACCGCCGCCTTGATGGTGATGGTCGGCTTGCGGTCGCGACGCCATACCAACGGCTGTTCCAGCTCATAACGCACGGTGGCAAACGCCAGCAGCGGAATCGAGGTGCCGTTGGGCGTGACGATCTGCAGGTTCTGCAAGGTTTCCGGCGTACCGCGTTCGGCATCTTCGGCGCGACCGACCACATTGATCAGGTAGATATCGTCATGCACCTGGGTCACCGACGCACCGCTGACCACGCTGTTCATCAACTGCGCCACGTCTTCCGACGACAGCCCCAGTTGCCGCGCCTTGTCCTGGGCGATGTCCACCCGCAGGACTTTGCCGGGCTCGTTCCAGTCGTAGATGATTTCGCCCATGTGGGTGTTTTTATCGAGCATGGTCGCCAGCTCGATCGCGTGTTTGCGCACTTGGTCGATGTCCTTGCCAGACACCCGATACTGGATCGGACGCCCCACCGGCGGCCCCATTTCCAGTGGCTGCACGAAACTGCCCACGCCGACAAAATCTTCCCGCAGGCGTTTTTGCAGGCGCGCAATCAAGGCGCCGCGCTCTTCCAGGCCCTTGCTGACGATCACCAGTTGCGCGTAGTACGGGTTCTCCAGTTGCTGGTCCAGCGGCAGGTAGAAGCGGATCGCGCCCTGGCCGATATAGGTGCTCCAGCGGGCGATGTCCGGGTCGTCCTTGATGATCGCCTCAAGACGGTCGACGGCCTTGCGGGTCTCGTTGATCGAGGCGTTTTGCGGCAGGTTGAGGTCGACGAGAATTTCCGGACGGTCAGAAGACGGGAAGAACTGGTTCTGCACAAACTGCATCGAAAACACCGACGCCACAAACAGCAGCACGGTAATGCCAATGGCCCACCAGCGGTTACGCATCGCCCACAGCATACCGCCATTGAACGCCCGGCCCACCCGGCCGGGCTCGGCATTGTGGGGTTTTACCTTGCTGCTGAGGATGTGCACGCCCAGCACCGGCGCGAACAATACCGCGACCACCCACGACACCAGCATTGCCACGGCAATCACCGCGAACAGCGTGAAGGTGTACTCCCCCGCCGAACTGGCGTTGAGGCCAATCGGCACAAACCCGGCGACGGTCACCAGCGTGCCGGTCAACATCGGGAATGCGGTGGAGGTGTAGGCGAACGTCGCCGCCTGCTCCTTGGTCTCGCCTTTTTCCAGGCGCGTGATCATCATCTCCACGGTGATCATCGCGTCGTCCACCAACAGGCCGAGGGCAATGATCAACGCGCCCAGCGACACCCGCTGCATGGTGATGCCGCTGTATTCCATGAACACGAACACCAGCGCCAGCACCAGCGGGATCGAGCACGCCACCACCAACCCGGCACGCACGCCGAGGCTGATAAAGCTCACCACCAGTACGATGATCACCGCCTCGAACAACGCGCTGGTAAAGCCGCCGACGGCCTCCTCCACCACCTCGGCCTGGTCGGAAACCTTATGCACGCCCACACCCACCGGCAGGTCGGCGGTCAGGTCGTCCATGCGTTTGTGCAGGGCCTTGCCGAAGTCCTGGATGTTGCCGCCCTTCTGCATGGCGATGGCCAAGCCGATGGCGGGTTTGCCGTTGAAGCGGAACATCGGCGTCGACGGGTCGACATAGCCACGGGTGATTTCCGCCACGTCGGCCAGCCGATAGAAACGGTCATTGAGCCGCAGGTTGACGTTGGCCAGGTCCTTCTCCGAGGCGAACTGCCCGGAGGTGCGCACCGAAATCCGCTCCGGCCCGGCCTCGATCACCCCAGCCGGGGTCACGGCGTTCTGCGATTGCAGGCTCTGCACCACCTGGCGCTGATCGATCCCCAGCGCTGCGAGTTTGCGAGTGGAGAAATTCAGGTAAATCACTTCGTCCTGCTGGCCGATCATCTCGACCTTGCCCAGCCCCGGTACCGAACGAATTTCGGCGCGCACTTGCTCCACGTAATCGCGCAGCTGGCGCATCGACAGGCCGTCGGCGGTAAACGCGTACACCGAGCCGAACACATCCCCGAACTCGTCGTTGAACGCCGGCCCCTGCAAGCCTTGGGGGAAGCTGCCGCGAATATCGTCGATCTTCTTGCGGACCTGGTACCAGATCTGCGGGATGTCCTTGGCGCTGGTGGTGTCCCGCAGGAACACGAACACCGTGGACTCGCCGGGCCGGGTGTAGCTCTTCACGTAGTCGAGGGAGTCCAGCTCTTCGAGTTTTTTCTCGATGCGGTCGGTGACCTGCTTGAGGGTTTCTTCCTGGGTCGCGCCCGGCCAGCGGGTCTGGATCACCATGGTCTTGATGGTGAACGACGGGTCTTCCTCGCGACCGAGGTTCATGTACGAGAACACGCCCATCAGCAGCGCGACGAACATCAGGTACCAGACGAAGGACTGATGCTTGAGGGCCCAGTCGGATAAGTTGAAGCTCCCTTTCATCGCGGGCTGTCCTCGTCGATTTTGACTTTTTGCCCGGGCTTCAGGCTGTTAACGCCGGCACTCACCACCCGCTCGCCGGGTTTGACGCCTGCGTTGAGCAAGGCGCTGTCGGCGTCACGGCTGACGATGCTGACGTCACGGGGCTGTACGGTCTGGCTTTGGGTGTCGATGACCCAGATGCGGGTCTTGCCGTCGGCTTCCTGCAAGGCGCTGAGGGGCAGTTCGATACGCGGCGCGATGGCTGAACTCAGGGTCACGCTGATGGCGGTGCCAAGGCGGAACGCGGGCGGTGTTTCCGCCAGGGTCAGGCGGGCGCGACGGGTGCGCGTGGCGCTTTGGGCCTGGGGTTCGATCTCGCGAACGGTGGCGGTGGTGCTGACCGTGGGGTCCATCTGCCCGGCGACCAGGAACACCACATCCGGTGGCAGGCGTTCGGCGAGGCCGGCGGGCAAGTCGATGACGGCTTCCTTGATGTCCGGTCGTGCCAGGGTCACCACTTGCTGCCCGGCGCTGACCACCTGGCCGGCCTCGGCATTCCAGGCGGTGACGATGCCTGCATGGTCGGTGCGCAGTTCGGCGTAGTTGAGCTGGTCCTTGGCCTGGTTGACCGAGGCCCTGGCCTGATCCAGGGAAGCCTGGGTGGTTTTCAAGTCAGTCTGGGCGATGTCCAGTTGGGCCTGGGCGCCGACGCCACGGTTGAACAATTCCTGCTGGCGGCGGGCATTGGCCTGGGCGTTGATCCACTGTGCCTGGACCCGGGCCAGGTCGCCCTGGGCAGCGCGCAACTGGTTCTGTTGATCGGTGGGGTCGAGCACGGCGAGCAACGCGCCCTGCTGCACTTCAGCGCCCACGTCGACCGCGCGCCGGGCGATACGGCCTGGCACACGGAAACCGAGATTGCTTTCGTAGCGGGCCTGGATCGTTCCGGCGAAGCGGCCGAGGTTTTCCTGGTCCTCGGCTTTCACTTCAATCGACAGCACCGGGCGCACCGGTTCCGGCGCCGGTTCTTCCTCGGAACACGCCATCAACAGCAGGCTGGCGGCGAGAACACACGTCATCTGCTTCATGGCTGCACTCCCTGGGCCTGGGCCTGATCCGGCGGCTGGGCGATTTCCACGATCATGCCGGGATGCAGCAATTGCCCGCCGGCCACCACGACTTTTTCGCCGCCCTTGAGGCCGTCGCTGATGATCACCTTGCCGGTGAGATAACGCGCGACCGTGACCTTGTGCAGTTGCGCCTTGCCGTCGCCGTCAATCAGCCAGACAGCCGGCGCACTGATGTCTTTGGTCAAGGCTGCCCACGGCAATTCGATGCTGGCCTTGGCCGGCCCGTTGGCCGTGGCGCTGACCACCGAGCCCAGTTGCATGCCCTTGGGCAGCGCGTCGAGGGCGATTTTGACTTGCACCGTGCCGGTATTGGCGGCAACGGCCGGGGTGACTTCGCGCACCTTGCCCACGGCGGTGATCTGCGGATTTTCCAGCAGGCTGACGGTAATCGGTTTGTCCGGCGGCGGCTCCACCAGCAGCGATTCATAGACGTTGAACACCGCGTCGCGCTCGCCATCCCGGGCCAGGCTGAAAATCGGCACGGTGGCCTGCACCACCTGGCCCACCTCGGCCTGGCGGGCGGTGATGATGCCCGGCGCGTCGGCGACCAGCGAGGTGTAGCCCAACTGCTCGCGGGCATTGGCCAACTGCGCCTGGGCCGCGGTCAGCGCGCTCTGGCTGCTGCGCAACGCGGCCTGGGCGGAGTCGTATTCGCTGCGGCTGGTGTAGCCCTTGGGCAAGAGTTTTTCCTGGCGCACAAACGCGGCGGCGGTCTGTTTGACCCGCGCCTGCTCGGCGACCACCTGGGCCTGGGCGGAGTCGACGTTGGTCTGCAAATCTTTCGGATCGAGCTTGGCCAGCACCTGCTTGGCGCTGACGCGGTCGCCGACATCCACCATGCGCTGGATGATCTTGCCGCCGACGCGGAACGACAGATCGGTCTGCACCCGGGCCTGGATATCGCCGGTCAAGGTCACGGCGGCGGCAAAGTCGGTGGACTTCACCGTCTGCACAAACACCCGGGAATGTTCCTTGGGTTCGGCTTTTTCCTGGCCGCAACCGCTCAGCAGCGCCAGCAGGCCAAGGCCGAGGATAAATGTGAGTTTGGGACCGCCCATGCAGGCTCCTTTTGCGTGATGCCGACGTGCCAGTGTCTATGCGACTGTGAGCTTAGAACAGGGTTCCTTATCTGCATGGAGAATCCCATACTCCAGGGGTTCCCAAACCGATAATTTTTCTCATGCTCAAGACCCTCGCGGTGGCCAATTACCGCTCGATCAACAAATTGGTGGTGCCGCTGGATCGGTTGAACCTGATTACCGGCCCCAATGGCAGCGGCAAGTCCAACCTGTACCGCGCCCTGCGGCTGCTGGCGGAAACGGCCCAGGGCGGCGTGATCAACGCACTGGCCCGCGAGGGTGGGCTGGATTCAACCTTCTGGGCCGGGCCGGAAAGCATCAGTCGGCGCATGCTCAGTGGTGAAGTGGCGGTGGAGCCCATCGTGCGCCAGGGCGCCAAGCGCCTGCGCCTGGGGTTTGCCGCAGAGGATTTCAGCTATGCGATTTCCCTGGGGTTGCCCGAGAAAACCTTGTCCTATTTTTCCCTGGACCCGGAGATCAAGAAAGAATGCATCTGGGCCGGGCATGTATTTCGCCCGGCGAGCCTGCTGGTGCAGCGCTCCGGCCCGATGGTACGTGCCCGCGATGGCCGCGCCTGGGATGTACTGGCCCAGCACACGCCGAACTACCACAGCCTGTTCGATCAGGTCGGCAGCCTGCGGGGTTCGCCGGAGGTATTGCTGCTGCGCGAAAGCATTCGCGGCTGGCGCTTTTATGACCACTTTCGCAGCGACGTCGACGCCCCGGTGCGCCAGCCGCAACTGGGCACGCGTACGCCGGTGCTGCATCACGATGGGCGGGACTTGGCGGCGGCGTTGCAGACCATCCGCGAGATCGGCGACCCCGAGGCGTTGCAGCGGGCGATCAGCGATGCGTTTCCGGGCGCGCGGTTGAATATCGAGCCGTTGCAGGGCGGACGCTTTGCCATCGAGTTTTATCAGGAAGGATTGCTGCGGCCGTTATCGGCGGCGGAGCTGTCTGACGGGACCTTGCGCTACTTGCTGCTGGTGGCGGCGCTGCTGACGCCGAGGCCACCGACGATGATGGTATTGAACGAACCGGAAACCAGCTTGCACCCGGATCTTTTGCCGGCGTTGGCGCGGCTGATCATTCAGGTGTCGCAGCAGTGTCAGGTGTGGGTGGTGTCCCATGCCAGCCGCTTGATTGCGGCGTTGCAGCAGGGTGAAGGGTGTAATTCGATTGTGCTGGAGAAGGTGATGGGGCAGACGCAGGTGGTGGGGCAGCGGGTGCTGGATGAGCCGGCGTGGCATTGGCCCAGTTAGGCGGCGCCTGTGAGGGCCTCTTCGCGAGCAAGCCCGCTCCCACATTTGTCCGCATTCCAAAGGTGGAACTCGGTCGAATGTGGGAGCGGGCTTGCTCGCGAAGACGGTAGATCAGTCACCCAACAGCTAACTGATCAACCCTGCCACTTCCCGCCTTCAACAATCACGCTTTCCGGCTTGGTGTCATCGCTCAGTTCCTTGCGAACATATTGGTCATACAGCTTGAGCAAATACTTCTCTTCGCCCAACTTTGCCAGCTCGGTATTCACCCAATCCCGCAATTCGATGTTGCCCTTCTTCACCGCCGGCGCAATCGGCGCTTCATCCCCCAGTTTCTGCTCCAGCACGCGATAGCCCGGGTTCTGCTTGGCCCAGCTGAACAGCACCAGGTTGTCCTGGGCATAGGCATCACCACGGCCCGCCGACAACGCTTGCAGCGACTCGGAATTTTTCTCGAACTTCAGCAGTTTCCAGTCCGGGTGGTTCTTGGTCAGCCAGATATCCGCGGTAGTGCCGGTGGTGACGATGGTGGTGCGGGTCGCCAGGTCGTCCAGGCTCTTCACCGAGCTGTCCTGCGGCACCAGGGCCTGCACCGCGACTTTCAGGTTCGGGTTGGTGAAGTCCACCGCTTCCTTGCGCTCCGGCGTCACCGTCATGTTGGCGAGGATCAGGTCGACCTTGTCGCTTTGCAGGAACGGAATGCGGCTCGCCGGCTCCACGGCGACGAATTCAACCTTGTTCTCGTCGCCCAGCAGGTCCTTGGCGAAACGGCGGCCGATGTCGGTATCGAAGCCGACATAGCGGCCGGACTCATCCACGAAACCAAACGGCGGCTTGTCGGTGAATACGCCGACGATCAGCTTGTCCCGCGCCTTGATCTTGTCGATGTAGCTCACCGCAGCGGGTGCCGGGGTGGCAGCGGCAGCCGTCTTGGCGGGCTCTTCGGACTTATTGCAGCCGGCCAGCAAAGCGAGGCCGAACAGGGGGAATAACAACTTGGCAGTTTTCATGACAGCTCCAGTTCCTTGGTTCTTTTGGGCAGTGTTGAAACGAAGGAGAACTTCTCCAGGAACTGCTGCGCGCGTGCGGTTTGCGGGTTCGTAAAGAATGCCTCGGGGGTGTTTTGTTCGAGGATGCGGCCGGCCTCCATGAACACCACGCGGTCGGCGACGGCGCGGGCGAAGGCCATTTCATGGGTGACGATCAGCAGCGTCATGCCGTCCCGGGCCAGGCCCTGGATCACTTCCAGTACTTCCTTGACCATTTCCGGGTCGAGGGCGGCGGTGACTTCGTCAAACAGCATGACCTGCGGGTTCATGCACAGCGAGCGAACGATGGCGATGCGTTGCTGCTGGCCGCCCGACAGCTGGCGCGGGTAGGCGTCGCGTTTGTCGGAGAGGCCCACCCGTTCCAGCAGTTTTTCTGCCTGGGCCCGGGCTTCGCGGGGCTCGCGCTTTTGCACTTTCAGCGGGCCGAGCAGGAGGTTGTCGAGCACGCTCATGTGCGGGAACAGGTGATAACTCTGGAACACCATGCCCACGTCCTGGCGCACCTGGCGCCAGTCGGTGGCCTTGTCCAGCAGCTCCTTGCCGGCAAAACGCAGGCTGCCGCTGTGGGCCACTTCCAGGCCATTGAGGCACCGCAGCAAGGTGCTTTTGCCGCAACCGCTGGGCCCGAGGATTACCACCACTTCGCCGCTTTGCACACTCAGGTCGATGCCGTCGAGCACCTGCTGGTCGCCGAAAAACTTGTTGAAACCCTGGAACTCGATCAATGCGCTCATGCTTGGGCCCAGCGCCGTTCCAGCACCTTGGAGGCGGCCGACAACGGGTAGCAGATAAAGAAGAAAAACAGGAACAGCGCGCCGTAGATCAATACCGACTCGTAGGTGCGCTCGATGATTTGCTGGCCGACCTTGATCACGTCCACCACACCGATCAGCACCGCCAGGGAGCTGGTCTTGATGATGCGGGTGTAGACGTTGATGGTCGGCGGGGTCATGCGTTTCAGGGCCTGGGGCAGCAGCACGTAGCCGTACAGTTGCGGGTCCGACAGGCCAATCGACAGGCCGGCTTCACGCTGGCCACGGGGCAACGAATGCAACGCACCGCGCACCACTTCGCCGACTTCACTGGCGCCCCACAGTGACAACACCAGCACGGCGCACCAGAAGCTCGGAATGCTCAGGCCAAAGAAAATCGGCAGGCCGAAGAACAGCAAGTACAACCACACCAACACCGGAATGGCGCGGAACAGCTCCAGGTAAATCCGCAGCACCAGGTTGATCGCTTTCGAATTCAACGTGCGCAGCACGCCATACACCACGCCGCCGACAGTGCTGAAGGCGATGCTCAAGAACGAGATCGACAGGGTTTGCGCCGCGCCCTTGCCCAGTTGCGGCAAGGACACCCAGAGTAATTCAAGACCCGAACTGGCCATGCTGGAGCCTCCTTTCAAGGCGGCTGAGCAGCAGCGACAGTGGCAGGAATAACAGCACGCAGATCAACGTGAGCACCGCGAGCATTTCGTAGGTTTTGTAGTAGAGGGCGATATAGCTTTTGGTGGTGTAGAGAATCTCCGGCACCGCCACCGCCGACACGATCGTGGTTTCCTTGAGCAGGAAAATAAAGTTCGCAAACAGCGCCGGCAGGCTGAGGATCCCGGCCTGGGGCAGGATCACATGGCGCAGCAGTTGCCAGTGGGACAGCCCGATGGACTTGCCCGATTCGATCTGTGCCAGCGGCACCGCCTCGACACCGGCGCGCAACACTTCCGTGAGGTAGGCGCCGCCGAGAAAGGTCATGGTGATGATTGCCGCCCAGAACCCGGAGATATTCAGCCCCAGGGCCGGCAACGCGAAATAGACGAAAAACAGTTGGATCAGCAGCGGTGTGTTGCGCGCCAACTCCACGTACAGCGCCACCAGGCGCCACACGTAGGGCGTGCGAAACACCAGCAGCGCGGCGTTGATCAAGGCCACCAGCATGGAGGTGCCAATGGCGATCAGGCCGACTTGCAGGGTAACGCCCACGGCCTTGAGAAACGCTGGCAGCGTGCTGAGGATAAATGCGTAATCGAAGGTCATCTGAAATCCCTGACGCCGCAGGGGTAAAGCGGCGTTGGTGCGGTCCGGTCCAGCGTGGGTAACGCCGGGTAGCGCCGACTTTAAAGGTATAAAAAGCAAAATTTAAATACCGAAATAGCATATTGATATCACCCAAATAGATAACCTGCGGATTCGCGGTGCAGATGGATGACAGCTACTGTTCCCAGGGAAGTAGGACGGGTCTTTTTATCGGAGCTGCACTTCAGGAATAGGCAGCGCGTGGCCAGACTGACGGCCAATCAACAGCGAGGGAGTGAACGATGAACGAGGCAAAACCGATTGATCCGCAGGAACTGGTGAAGTGGCTGGTGGCACTGCGCAGGGCCATTAACAGTCGAAATATCTGAGCTGACACAGTCCCAAATGTGGGAGCGGGCTTGCTCGCGAATGCGGTGTATCAGTCAGCAGATGTGTTGGCTGACCCACCGCATTCGCGAGCAAGCCCGCTCCCACATTTCGATTGTGTTCCAGCCATAAAAAACGCCGACGCTGTAGAAGCCGTCGGCGTTTAAACCTTGAAGGAGGTTTTTGGGTTCGATCAGAACGCCGGCACGACCGCGCCGTTGTATTTCTTCTCGATGAAAGCTTTCACTTCAGGGCTGGTCAGGGCTTTGGCCAGCTTCTGGATCGCGTCGCTGTCCTTGTTGTCCGGGCGGGCAACCAGGAAGTTCACGTACGGCGACTTGGCGTCTTCGATGATCAACGCGTCCTTGGCCGGGTTCAGGCCGGCTTCCAGGGCGTAGTTGGTGTTGATCAGGTCCAGGTCAACCTGGTCCAGGACGCGTGGCAGCAGCGCCGATTCCAGCTCTTTGAATTTCAGGTGTTTCGGGTTGCTGGCGATGTCTTTCGGCGTGGCCAGGGCGTTGGTCGGGTCTTTCAGGGTGATCACGCCAGCCTTTTGCAGCAGCAGCAGGGCACGGCCGGAGTTGCTGCCTTCGTTCGGGATCGCCACGGTGGCGCCATCTTTGAGCTCAGAGATGTTTTTGATCTTTTTCGAGTAGCCGCCGAAGGGTTCAACGTGCACACCCACTACGGTGACCAGGTTGGTGCCTTTACCCTTGTTGAAGTTTTCCAGGTACGGCAGGGTCTGGAAGTAGTTGGCGTCCAGACGCTTCTCGGCCACCTGTACGTTCGGTTGTACGTAGTCGGTGAAGACTTTGATTTCCAGGTCCACGCCTTCTTTGGCCAGGGTCGGCTTGACCAGCTCAAGGATCTCGGCGTGCGGGATCGGGGTAGCGGCTACCACCAGTTTCTCGTTGGCCTGGGCGAAGCTTGCAGTCAGGGCAGCCGCCAGTGCGGTAAACAACAGAACCTTTTTCATGCAGTGTCCTTATCGAAAATCCGGGTCGTCTGGGACGGCCGCTTTTTTAGTGGATGCCAGCGAAGTGCTATCGCGGCGTGCAGCGGACAATACCGAGGTTTTTTATTCCAGAACAATACTTTTTATTCACTTTGATATTCCATTTTGTTCATGCAGACCCCAACCCTTTCAATAGACGCTTCAACGCATCACGTTCGGCCTCGGTACCGCTGCTGAGGATCTGCCGCGCCTGATGTTCGATCTGCTCCACCGAAGGCAGCGGCAGGTTCAAATGCTCAGGCAAAATCTCGTCGCCACTGCTGACCAGCAAGGCAAAGTGAATCACGTTCTCCAACTCCCGGGTGTTGCCCGGCCAGCTGTGATGCTCCAGCACGCGCTGGGCTTCGTCGCTGATCAGCGGCACCGGCAGGTCGAGGCGCTGGCTGTAGATGCCGAGGAAATATTCGGCCAGTGACAGGATGTCGCCCACCCGCTCGCGCAGTGCGGGCAGCTCCAGTTGGCCTTCGCTGAGGTAATGGAACAGGCGCTCATGAAACTTGCCGGCCGCCACGGCCTGGGCGAGATCGATGCTGGTGGCCGCCACCAGCCGCACATCCACCGGGCTTGGCTGATGGGCGCCGACGCGAGTGACTTCGTGGTTTTCCAGCGCCGCCAGCAGCTTGACCTGGATCGGCAGCGGCAAGTCGCCGATTTCATCCAGGTACAACGTGCCGCCGTTGGCTGAGCCAAACCAGCCGGCGCGGCTGCTGGCTGCGCCGCTGTGGCTGCCTGCGGCGTAGCCGAACAGTTCGGCGTCGGCGTATGTCGGGCTGATGGCGCCGCAATTCACCGAGACAAACAGGCCGGTGCGGTCGCTGCCACGGTGGATATGCCGGGCGAGCAACTCCTTGCCGCTGCCGGTTTCGCCGCGTATCAACACGGGCAAGGCGCGGGGGGCGAGGTTTTCGAGGTCTTCGCGCAGTTGCCGCGAACGCGGGTCGACAAACACCAGCGCCTTGGCACGAATGCTCAGGGGGCTTTTTTCGGCGTCGGGGAAGGTCAGCAGGGGCTGACCGAAGGTTTCATGCAGGCTCATGGCAGGCTCCCGCCCCATCCACGAAGGGGAAGGGGCGTTTAAAAAATTTTATGCACGGCGCCGGGAGTGATGTTCCAGGCGATTTTGCAGGCGATAGAGGTAGGCGAAACCCTGTTCCCAGCGTTGATGGCCGGACTTCACGTTGATGTGCCCGGCGCCCGCGAGAATTCCCGCTTCGGCGCCCCAGTTACGTGCCAGTTCCAGGGCGCGGGTGGCGCTGACGGCACTGTCGTTGTCGGAGCTGACGACCTGGCTTGGGAAGGGCAACAGGTGGCTGGGGATTGGCGCAAAGTTACGCAGGGCGGGTGCGCAGGCAGGGCGTTCGACATCGGCCGGGGCCACCAGCAGGGCGCCGCGTACCTGACGCAGGAACTGCACCGGTGCGGTGGCCGCCCAATGGGCGACGGTGATGCAGCCCAGGCTGTGGGCGATCAGAATCACCGGGGTGCTGTCGGCGGCGATGGCTTCGGCCAGGGCTGCCACCCAGTCTTCGCGGCGTGGGGTGAGCCAGTCGGCCTGCTCCACGCGAGCGCTGTTGGGCAGGCTGTTCTGCCAATGACTTTGCCAATGATCTTCTGGCGATCCTTGCCAGCCCGGCACGATCAGATAACGAATCGACTCGCTGTGCATGGGTGTGCCCTCCTGCAGCGTTTAACGTTGTGGGTCAGTATAGGCACGGGGTATATATTCGTTAAGGAATAAGAAGCTATTTATTAATAACCAAAAATCGAGTGTTAAAAGCCAAATCAAAAACCAGAGCGAAAGCAGAGCTGCTTTTCTGTGGGAGCTGGCTTGCCTGCGATGCAGACAACTCGGTACATCAGACACACCGAGGAGATGCCATCGCAGGCAAGCCAGCTCCCACATTTGAACCGTGCCCGCTTCAGCTTTTG